>JASFSK010000405.1:0-5069 GCA_050114455.1 Desulfobacterales bacterium
GACGGAATATCCTTGGGAGCCTGATACGTGCCACAGACATAAATACCCGGTCGGGATGTCTGGACCGGATCGAGTCCAGCGGTCTTTACATAGTGATAATGATCCAATTCGATCCCCAAGTTTTTCGCTAGTCCGATTGCACCATCATCGACGCCCAGCCCCACTGACAAAACCACCATATCAAACGTTTCGCCAATGCTGTTTCCTTTTTCGTCGACATAGCGGATAAGATGGGTTCCCTCCACGTTCATGGGCTCCACATGACTGATGCGAGATTTGATGAAGCGAACGTTAAGATCATTTTTGACGCGGTTATAGTATCGTTCAAAATCCTTGCCGAACGTCCGGATATCGATATAAAAAATGGCTGTATCCAAACCATTTTTACTATGCTCTTTGGCTAAAATCGCTTCTTTGACAGCATAGGTGCAGCAAACTGCCGAGCAGTATCCCCGGGAACCGATATGGCTGTCCCGGGAACCCACACACTGAAGCCACGCAATCTTTTTCGGCTCTGTTTTATCCTCCTAATCGCTTAGTGGTTGTATAGCGGCTTTTCAGACAAGCCGGATTTGAAAATTTGTGCTTCGCTGAAGTCTTCATTTACCGACAACATGTTTTCAGAAAAATTGGTTTAAATATCATTGAGGGGATTGCCTTCTATATATCTGATTGAACGTCAGCTGCTGACCTTGTCACAATGGTTTGATTTCATCAGGTCGGCGATGGTCGTACTGTCAAGTTTTTCGTACAGGACTCTTGTGGCATCCCCCCATGCGAGTCTTACCTGGCAGTCGTCGGACTTGGAACATTTCTCAGGATTGCTGATACATTCAACCAGCTCACTTTGCCCTTCAAACAATCGGACAATTTGGCCCAACGAGATTTTCTCTGGTTTAAGCGCCAGAAGATGGCCGCCTTTCGGGCCTCGCACACTGTTTACCATTTTGGCTTGTTTTAACGGTCGAATGAGCTGTTCGAGATATTTTACCGAGATGTCCTGACGTTTGGAGATTTCACCGATTTGAACTGGCCCCTGATTGCTGTAACGGGCAAGATCCACCAGGATTCTTGCCCCGTAGCGGCTTCGAGTTGAAAGCTTCATTGGTCTTCCCGTTTCCTCCAGACTTGTCAGGTCTGCATGACTGGCGACCCGAAGTTCCTCATTAAATTATTCTATATCATTATAGTATGAATTACACGCAGGTTGTTCTCATGTCAAGGAAAAAAATATTTTTGGGGAGCAAACAAAGGCTCTGAATTGAAAACGGGTATTCCTTGCTGCCGCCAGGTTGCTTTGTTGACAGGGCAGTATTTGGGGTTATTTTTGATATATGACGGTTAGTCCGTAAATTTAGCAGGATGGTGCTGTAAAACGACCATTTGTGAACAGTCCCACGACGGGCTGAGTGTGAATCAGACCCAAAAATAGATTGAAGTCCTTGCCATCTGAAATTGATAAATGGATTAAGGAGGCATTCATCGAGGTCAAAGATTATTGCCGGTCCATTGAAGTCTAACTTTATGGCTGGAAGGCGAAAATGTATGATATGGTTCGCAAAGTAGATAAATTGAGAGGCTCCGAAAAAGAAAAGGTTGCCGCTCAGGTAAACCGATCGAACTAGCATATTTCGGATATGGAACATATCATCGAGCAGCTTCAAACCAAATGCCCGGTTGAGTTCGGACCCCAAAAAAAGCAGGTTGAAGATTCAACTGAAAGCATGAAGAAACAATATGAAGATGCCATGGCTGACGTGTTTAAATTCTAAAAGGAGATCAAGTCCAGATGGTCGAGATAGCCAAGAAGGCGGAAGTTTGCAGAATAGATGAACACCATCTATCCCAACTCCGGAGTCAACTTCCCAGAATTGCTGAAGAAATCATTGAAAGCTGCAACGACCGGGAATGCTATACCCATGTTGATTATGAGCCGATTCCGTCCAGAGAATGTGTTATTGAAATTATCGACAGGCTCAGGGAGATCCTTTTTCCCGGCTATTTCACGAGGGGAAAGCTGGATCCGGTCAATCTGCGTTACAGCATGGGAAAATCTGCTGCCACACTTTTCGATATGTTATCGGAACAGATCGGACTTAGCATTCGCCATGATTGTTTCCGCTACGAACAGCCCTGCACTGAATGTGAAGAGCAGGGACACCGACTTGCGCTCGAATTATTGAAAGAAATTCCATCTATTCGCAGAACACTCGCCACTGACGTCGCAGCATCCTATGATGGAGACCCTGCGGCCAAAAGCTACGACGAGATTATCTTTAGTTATCCGGGTATCTTTGCCGTGGCGGTGTACCGGATTGCGCACAAACTTTTCGAGTTTGGGGTGCCGCTGCTTCCCCGTATTATGACCGAGTATGCCCATAGTGTGACTGGCATCGATATACATCCCGGCGCTGAAATCGGTGAAAGTTTTGTCATCGATCATGGCACCGGTGTGGTTATCGGCGAAACCACGAAAATCGGGAAATGCGTCCGCATTTACCAAAGCGTCACCCTGGGAGCACTTTCAATACCGAAAAACTCGGGAGACCAATTTCGAGGTAAAAAACGTCACCCTACCATTGAGGACGACGTTATCATTTATGCCGGAGCAACGATTCTGGGTGGGAATACCGTCATCGGTGCCCGCTCGGTTATCGGGGGTAATGTCTGGTTGACCACATCCGTTCCACCAGATACGACGGTTACGTTGGAATCACCAATGTTAACTTACAAATCCAAGAACAAAACATCCGCTTTAGCGATGTTTGATGCAGCCATTTAGCTCGTAAAAGCGATGGGATTTGGCTTACAGAAAATCCGTGCATATCACCAACAACGAATCTCCTTTAAAGCACACCCAAAAACCGTTCGAACAGCGGGCCCGGATATATCGGAATTGACGACTGAGTATTGACGGTTTAGTAAAAAGTCCGAAAATTGCCTGTTTCAGGATTTTGCGCTAAATTACTTCAATGGATTATAGGATCGGAATTTGAGAATTCTGACTTTTTACGGGATTGTCAATATTCATTCTAAAAAATTCAATAAATATAGGGAGCTTCAACATGAAATATCATTCGATCATCAGCAGCACCATCGGCTCGACGCCTTTGGTTAGACTCAACCGGACCATTGACAGTCCTGATGTAAAAATTTTTGCAAAGCTCGAATTTTTCAATCCCCTCGGCAGTATCAAGGACCGGATAGCGGCATCGATGATCGAAGCCGCGGAACTCGAAGGTCTCATCGACAGTCGGACACTGATTGTGGAACCCACCAGTGGCAACACGGGTATCGCGCTGGCCTTTATTTGCGCTGCCAAAAACTATCGTTTATGTCTGACAATGCCCGAAACCATGAGCACCGAGAGGCGAAGTCTGCTCAAGCATCTAGGTGCGGAGTTGGTATTGACGCCGGGTCCCGAAGGGATGAATGGGTCGATCGCCAAAGCCCATGAAATTCATGAATCGGAAGAAAAATCCTTTATGCCCAACCAGTTTGCCAACCCGGCCAATCCGAAAGTCCATCGTGAAACAACGGCGGAAGAAATCTGGCGGGATACCGAGGGCCAGGTGGACATTCTGATTTCGGGCGTGGGTACCGGGGGAACCATTACGGGCGTGGCTCAAGTCATCAAAGCCAGAAAACCATCATTCAGAGCCATCGCAGTGGAACCAGCCGACTCTCCAGTGTTATCCGGTGGATCGAAAGGACCCCATAAAATACAGGGAATCGGTGCCGGATTCATTCCGGAGGTGTTGGATCAGTCCATCATCGATGACGTCGTGAAGGTTTCCAATGACGACGCTTTTAAAACCGCACGGTTAGCAGCCAAGCAAGATGGAATTCTTTGTGGAATTTCTTCCGGAGCCGCTATCTGGGCTGCGCTTGAGGTTGCCAGACGTCCGGAATCCGCCGGCAAAACCATCGTGGCCATTATTCCCAGTACCGGTGAACGATATATCAGCACGGAGCTGTTTAAGGATTAAGGTATCTGCATGCACATGGAAGCATAATGCCTATTGCTTCTGATCAGTTCTTGATGAGCACCCTGAGCGACGATTCGGCCATCCTCCATCATAATAATGCAATCCATCCAGTGAAGATCATTTAGACGATGGGTCGTTAGCAGCAGCGTACGGTCCACGGTTCGGTTTCTAATGGCTGCCATCATTTTGGCCCCGGTTGCCGGATCAAGTCCTTCGGTCGGTTCGTCCAGAGCCCATAAGGGGGCATCGCGCAGTATGGCCCGGGTGACGGCAAGCCGGCGGGCCTGACCGCCGGACAGGAGTATGGCCGCTTCCCCGATCCAGGTATCCAATCCATCCGGCAGGGTTTTCACAAAATCAAGTAACTGGGCGGCTTCAAGCGCATCCATTAATTCATCATCGTTGGCGTCGGGTCGTGCGATTAGAAGGTTTTCTTTCAAAGTAGCATTAAACATGTGGGGTTGTTGAGTAACGACGCCAGTGTAATCACGCAGGTCCTGTTCAACAAAGTCGCGAAGGTCAACGCCGCCCAGGCGAATGCACCCGCTATCAGGATCTCCAAAACGCACCAGCAGGTGAATCAGAGATGATTTTCCCGATCCGGTTTCTCCAATGATCCCTACCCGGCTGAAAGGGGAAATTCTGAGATCGACATTCCGCAGGGCCCAAGCGGAGTCCTTGTGATAACGGAAATTTACCCTTTCAAATTCTACACCGAAATGTGGGGGACAGCCGCTGGACCGGTCCGGGAATACAACCAGGGGCTCTGAATATACGATTTCCAGCAGCCGTCTGGCGGCTTCCCGCGTATGGCCAAGATACTGGAAGGCTGCCGTCAGGGGCCATACGGATTCAAATGAGGCCAGAACGGCCAGCGCAACCAGAGCCATGCCAGGGCCATCCAGAGCACCACGATTCACCAGCATGACCGCCATATATAGCGCTGCCCAAAAAGCAAATCCGGACAAAAGTGTCATGAGTGCCTGGGACAACCCACGAATATGGCTCATTTGAAACTGGCTATTCAGCAATGACCGATTGCTTTGCTGTACCGTATCAAGGTGACGACGATAGGCACCG
>JASFSK010000406.1:0-5061 GCA_050114455.1 Desulfobacterales bacterium
CCGAAACCCTGAAAACCAAATACCAAACAGCCAGCGGCCCCGGATTATATAAAATTGCGTTTTATCTAAATTGATTCAGGCCAAATCTTCCTTGACTTTTCTTATGACTTCGGCGATCTGTATTTTTCAATCTCTTCCAGTATGGCCAAATCCTCCGCTGCCGCGGTTGGTTGCATTGCTGAATTCCTGCACCACTGTCAGAGTCGCCCTGGCCACAGGCATAAACAGCATCTGACAGATTCGGTCGGCCGGTTTTATAGTATAGTGATTTGGCCCTCTGTTGAAAAGAGCGATTTTTATCTCGCCCTGATAGTCCGAATCGATGACGCCCATTGTATTGGCTAGGACGATGCCCCTGTGGATTCCCAGCCCGGAACGGGGCACGATGATTCCCACCAGGTTGGGATCTTTGATATTGATCGCTATCCCGCTGCCGATCAAGACCGTTTCTCCCGGTGGCAGGTCAATCTTTTTCTCAATGCAGGCCCTAAGATCGATGGCTGCGGATCCGTCGGTGGCATAGATGGGAAGGGGAATGGTTTCTCCCACAAGAGAATTGACGATTTTTGTTTCGATATTGATGACATTCATTGATTCGACCCGATCCTTTTTCAGCGCTGCAGTCTTTGGTTGAAAGCCACTTTCCACAACACAGCCCTGCTGAATAGTGCAAACTTTAGACTTTTAATTTTTGGCTGTTTACGTTATTTATAGCACCAAAACCACTTCAATTTATCTGAGACCATCGCACCAAGTCAACATCCATGGACCCGAAGATTCGAAAGACCGAACAGTCTGGTGACTATAATCTCGCCATCTGCATGCTGGCCAGCGGCAGTAAGGGCAATGCGACGTATATCAGCAGCGGCGACACATCCATTCTTATCGACGCCGGGCTATCCGGAATCGAGATTCAGCGCAGATTGGCGTCCAGACACCTGGACCCCGAACACTTGGATGCCATCATCGTCACCCATGAACATTCAGATCATGTTCAGGGTGTCGGCGTTTTATCCAGGCGGTTCAAATTGCCGGTCTACATCAATCAAAAAACCCGCAAGGCTTCATCCGGGCTTGGAAAACTGTATGACACCAATCCGATTGAATGCGGCAAAACGTTTCACATCAGAGATTTGACCGTCCATCCTTTTTCAATATCTCATGATGCCGAGGATCCGGTCGGTTTCACGATCGGTCAAAACGGTACCAGCATCGCAATTGCCACTGATTTGGGAATTGCAACATCCATGGTCAAAGAGCATTTAAAACACTGCTCACTGCTGATTCTGGAGGCCAACCATGACCCGAAAATGCTGGAAACCGGTCCTTATCCCTGGCCTCTGAAACAGCGCATAAAAGGCCGAACCGGGCATCTCTCGAATACTTCTTCAAAAATCTTGCTGGAAGAGCTCCAGCACGAAAATTTACAGCATGTGATCTTGGCCCATTTAAGTGAAACCAACAACACACCACAATTGGCGTTTGCTGAAGTCGCAAAAGCCCTCACCCGCTGCAGGGCCAAGCTGACGGTGGCCGATCAGCACATTTCCAGTCCCGTTATCTATCTAAAGTAAAAAATCATTGCCCAGATGACCTGCTTTCGCCTGGCTAAGGTAAGGCTGGCCCGGCTTTGATTTCATTTCAGAAACGCTTTGCTTGCTGTAGCCGCCCAATGGAAGATTGGAAAGAATGGGATCGCTGTGCACTGCATTTTACCTCCACTTACGAATTCTGCATTCCCACTTCCCAATTCCATTCACCCCAATGCCCTATGCCTTTTGCTCTATGCGCTTAGCATTCTTGGCGGCTGCCAAACCGACCTGGCGCGTGCCAGCTCCCGGCCATCCTGCTGACGGACAAGGCTGTGATAATATACCGTTTTGTCAAGACCATCCGGACGACATAGCGCCAATATACAATCCTCATAAAATGCTTCGGCCAGAAAATTTATCTCCAACTGCACCAAAACGGATGTTTTGAGCAGAGAAGATGGAACCCCTTCAACCGCCCATTCCACAAAACTTACATTGTTGACATGCTGATTGACATCGAGGTCCCCATATCGCGCGACGAAATTTTTTTCATGGGTGTCATCAGGATCAAACCCGGGCAGCTTTTCTAAAGGTTCGGCGATAATGTGACGACCTTCAAGGGGCTTGAGCCGTTTCACAAACGGCATAATCCGCACCGGCCGCCGACGGTGCACGTCAACAACCAACCAGGCTGAAACGGCAGCGGCGATGGATTGACCGTTTCCGTTTCTAAGTTCAAAATCGCGTAGGGCGAATAATCGCTGCGCCCCGGAGGGCCAGGTGCAGACCTTTATTCGATCGTTGATCCCGGGATGTGTCGAGATCTTTATCTTAAGCCGGGATAGCAGCCAGGTATGGTTTTCGGATAGTAGATTCTGAACCGAAACTCCGAGCGCATCGGCATGCTTGCTGGCGGTATCCTGCATGAAATTGAACATTGATGAAATTAAAAGACGATTATGGCAATCTACCTCATAGGTCCTGATGTGATAAATCTCTTCCCATATATTCGATTTATGCTCATCGGCATCAATCAGGGTTTGCGTTTGCGGCCTGTCCATTTTCGGCATTCCGATCTTGCAATGTTTAGATGAAAGAAGGTATCCAGCCGTTTCTACAGGTTGACACGGCAACGGGAAATGACTACTTTTTTTATAGTTTGAATCACTTGTTATTTCAGAAACCTAGCAACCATACCGGTTTAACCCGATACAATCAGAACAGATAGGAGATTTCCATGTCTGAAAATTACATGGCTAAAAAATATTTTGATGAAGGCGCAGCAGCCTATCTCAGAGACGACTACAGGAAAAGCATAAAGCTATTTACCAAAGCCCTGCAACAGGATCGTAAATTTGCACTGGTTTATTCCAGCAGAGGTATGTCGTATCTGAAGTTGCATCAGTTCCAAAAAGCGGTATCCGACTTCTCACGTGCCATTCGTTTGAGCCCCAATTATGCACGTGCTTACTACATGCGAGGCCTGGCTTACGAAAAGATGGAAAATTTCGCCCCCGCATTTCGTGATTTTGATCGAGCCATAGAAATTGATCCGGATCTGGTGGCCGCTTATCGCAGCCGAGATTCGATAGTTGATAAGACGCCTGATAGTCGGCTGAGAATGGAAGACACCGAGATTGCCGATCACCTGGCGGCAATGCGGGTGGCTCAATTTACCGGGGAGAAACGATTGCCAGGCTCTTAGTTTTTATGGATGAAGACTAGCTCGGTTCAATGCCCTCCGCGCTGATCCCCCGTATATAGAAATTCTCGTCGTTGAGAAAACTTAAAAATATGACGATGAAGGCCACCGAGGCTTCCAGCATCAAAGATTTATTTTGATAGAGTATATCCAACTGCTGGCGCCGGGTTTTTTTGGCTTTATTACCGAAGTAAGTCGAAAACAAACCGTCTAACAGCTGTCTGCCATCGGGCATGGTCACCAGGTCGCTTCTGCCGCTGTAACAATATTGCATTGCTTCGAGCACCATGCTGCGCAAACTTTGCAGATCCTTGATATGGTAGCTGATAAGATGAATCAGGGTGCGCTGTGCCTCTTTTAGGCCTGCTTCTGCCAGGGCATCGAAAAGGACCCTCATCTCCCGCCGGTCCGGAGCGGGCACAAGCTGGCGGATCAAGGACAACAATACGGCATTTTTAAATAACTGGTATAGGCGCCGGGCGCCGTTAATGGCAGTGGTAGGGGCATGCTCCATTCTGGGTTTATATCCAGGATAATTGTTGACAAACATGATTTGAAATATGGTTTCAAAAAAATCAATTCTGGCAAGCGGATCTTCAAGATCAATGCGCATGTCGAGCGTATTGTCCAGACGATCTGCGAGTTTAACCTGAACGATTTCAGGAAAATCTTGGGTGTTATCCAGCAGACGCCCGATATACTGGTAGTAGGTTTCATTTTCAACCCGGGTCAATGACACAAGCCGCGCCTCCAATCTGGATTCGTCTTCTTTTTCCATACGTCCCAAAAGTCGATATAGCTGGCCTTCAACAGATTTCCACTGCTGTATATCATAATCACCCGGCTTGATGTCTTCGAGAATATCATGGAATAGCAGGGTCAGCAGGTCCACCAAATTAAACCGGACGAGGGATCGCGTGAAAAGAGCCGCGGCCCGCAGGGGGTGCAAAACGGCCATCGGGCCCAGACGCCGGCGTTTTTGACGGTAAACGCTAAATAAATACCCCAGGGCTTCCATTAAGATGCCTTTGAGCTCGCGGTCCTTCTTTTCGTCGGTGTCCAGCCGCTTGTCCCCGATAATGTACATCAGCACGTTATAACGATTCAGAGACGCAGCACTAAGATTGTAATTTAGCGCCGAGGACAGTTTGAAGAATTCGGTCAGGTCGAACAACGGCATCATCAACTCCGCTATCGGTAATCCCGGATATCCGGGCTGAAGGATGGACAATAAGGAAGCTGCAGCGAACAGTTATCTATTAACATTAATCCGTCCTTATGTAAAATCAAGGCGAAAAGGATCATCTTGACAGTTGATCCAAAGATCCATAAAAGATATGGATGAATATGGAGCACATCATTATCATAGGCGGTGGCGGCACCGGGGCGGCTTTGGCCCATGATCTGACCTTACGGGGCTTTGAGGTCTCTTTGTTTGAGAGCGGCGAGCTGCTGTCCGGTACAACCGGGCGACACCATGGCTTGCTTCATAGTGGTGCACGTTATGCAGTCGACGACCCTGTGGCAGCCAAAGAGTGTATTCATGAAAATGCCATCCTACGCCAAATCGCCCCCGAAGCGATCGAGCAAAACGATGGGCTTTTCGTGGCGCTGGATGACAGTGACATGGATTTCCGAACGGCATTTTTGGAACGCTGTCGAGAATGTGAAATTCCAACCGAGGAGTTCACCCCGGCCAGGGCGCTGGCCATCGAACCCGCACTTCATCCAGATTTGAAAACAGCCATCCGGGTGCCGGATGCGACCCTGGATGCATGGCGGCTTCCGCTGCATTTCTATGCCACCGCCAGAGCCAACGGCGCCCGG
>JASFSK010000407.1:0-5060 GCA_050114455.1 Desulfobacterales bacterium
TGGGCGATCCGACCGCTTTTAAGACCTTCGACGAATTCTACCAGGCCTTTAAAACCGATATGCTCAACCGCCTTGACAGTGCGGTCACCAATAAGCTCAAATATTATGATGAGGTTCACAAAATCGCACCGACGCCCTTCCTGTCGGCGTTTATAGACGATTGTCTCGAAAAGGGCAGGGATCTCACGAACGGTGGGGCCCGGTATCGTTTTTATGCGCCGCTGGTGACGGGACTGTCCCATGCCGTGGATTCCCTGGCGGCTATCAAAAAGCTGGTGTATGAAGACGGGGCGGTCACCATGGATCAGCTGCTTAAAGCCCTGAAGAGCAACTGGGAGGGCCATGAACAGCTGCGGCAGATGTGCCTCAACAAGGTGCCCAAATACGGCAACGACGATGATTATGCCGACGGAATTGCATCCAAGGTTTTGGGAGATTTCTGCGATCGGGCCGAAGAATGGGAACAGAAAGAAGCGTTTTTTAAATTTCCGGTCGGCATCGGAACATTTGAGAACTATCCGCGCTTTGGCAACAATGCCGGACCGTCTCCGGATGGACGTTTTGCCCAGGAGGCGATATCCAGTAACTACTCACCGGCCGTCGGCAGGGACAAAAACGGCCCCACCGCCGTTTTACGTTCCTCCACGAAATTCGATTTGCAGCGGGTCAACGATGGCTGCCCGGTGGACCTGAAGCTCAGTTTCAGTAAATCCGAAGAGGAAGGCGCTCAAATCGTTGAAGGTCTGATCCGATCGTTTGTCAAAATGAACGGCAATCTCATGACCATCACCAAGGTGAGCACAGAGACACTGCGCAAGGCCCAACAAGAGCCGGAAAAATACGCCTCTCTGAGAATCCGGCTGGGCGGATTAACGGCTTATTTCGTGCAGCTTGCCAAACCACAGCAGGATGAATACATCCGCCGGACCCAGCATGGTGTCTAATAAAAGGTCGAATGTCGATTGACGAATGTCGAATTAAGGAATTGTTGCATTTTTTGTTCGTAAAAAAAAGCAGAGCGACACACGGCGCAAGCGCTTGCGCTGCGCGAGCGATATCCACCATTCGTCAATCTTCATTCGTCATTCCAAATTGTTTCACACAAGTCAATATGCTAAATACAGAAACGATGACCTTATAAAAAGACCCGGTATCCAGCATCTTTAGCAGTGCTGATGTCGATTGTCCTTTGCTGCGGTGCCTACCGCAGGTAGCTGACACTGTGGCAGGGGACAGGGACCGATACCGGGTTTTTTGCAGCCGGAAGGGGACATCCTAATCCGACTGAGTCGGAGTTAACTCAATTCATATTTTGTTCACAATATGCCCAAAAAGAATCCATAAAAGCCATATTTTTTTTCGAAGACGATACTCAGAAAAAGAGGTTTCTGAGGTATAGCATCCATACTGATACCTTTTAGTAGGTTTCCAGATGTCAGGTTTCGAGGGTCGGGTAGGTGAGGTCGGCAAATCCTGAACACTGACACCTGAAACCACAAGTGCTTGACAACATATTATTTATTAGCTTAATTCCCTGAAGGATTTAAGCTCATGAAAGGTTAAAACCACCATTGACCTCAACCGACCAGTCAGCTGAGGGATTGATCTTCGACATCCAACGATTCTCGTTGCACGACGGTCCGGGCATCCGGACCCTTGTATTTATGAAGGGCTGTCCCCTGACATGCGCCTGGTGCAGTAATCCGGAATCCCAGAAAAATCGGCCGGAGGTGATGTACTACGCGGACAAGTGCCTTGAATGCTATAACTGTATCGACCACTGTCCGAACAGTGACGTGCTCAAGCAAAAGTGGCCGCTGGTACTGGATGAATGTGAAGGGTGTGGCAGCTGCGTAACTGCCTGCCTTGCCGAAGCCCGACAGCTGATCGGTCGACGGGTGACGGTTGACAATGTGCTTGAGACGGTTTTGCGCGATACCATTTTTTATGAAGAATCCGGCGGCGGTGTCACCGTCGGTGGCGGCGAACCGACCCAGCAGGCCCAATTTGTCGGACGTCTTCTTGAAAAATGCCAGAAACAGGGTCTGCACACCGCCATGGAAACCTGCGGCCATGTTTCTTGGAAAAAATTCAGCCGGTTGCTGCAGCATGTCGATCTCCTTTTAATGGACATCAAGCACATGGACCCGGATCGGCACAAAGCCCTGACCGGGGTTGGTAACACCCGAATCCTGGCCAACGCCCGCCAGGCTGCCGCCAATGGGCAGGAGATGATCATTCGTTTGCCCCTGATTCCCGGTTTCAATGACGGGTTTGACCAGCTCTCAAAACTGGCCCGGTTTATTCGTGACCAATTATCCCATGTAAACCGCGTCGACATTTTACCCTATCACTCCACCGGTCAATCAAAATCAATCCACCTGGGAAGGATCTACGGCCTGAGCGACAAATTGTCATTTGATGACAACGACATCGCAAAAGTCAAGGACATACTGCAATCTCATGACCTGGTAGTAAAAATAGGCGGATAAACATTTATTTTTTAATTGACTTTAGGGTCTTTTTGAATTTATTTCTACATTGTCTGATATTCTGATTTTATCAGCAGTCAACAGGAGTCTTTTATGACGACCATGTCCGGAGCGGAATACCTCGCCGGTTTTTTGAAGAACCACGGCGTTACCCATGTATTTTATGTCGAGGCCATTTTACGGCGCTCCCTGGTAGAAATGGAAAAGCTCGGGATCAAGCGTATCCTGGCACATTCCGAAAAAGCAGCAGCTTACATGGCGGACGGCTACGCCCGCATAGCACTCAGACCCGGCGTCTGCATGGCCCAATCCGTTGGCGCTGCCAATCTGGCCGCCGGCTTGCAGGATCCTTTTCTAGGCCACACAGCGCTGATCGCCTTTACCGGCAGCAAGCCGCCTTTTTTCCAGTATCGCAATGCCTACCAGGAAATCAACCACAACGCCATGTTCGATCCAGTGACCAAATACAACGTGAAAGTCGATACGATCGAGCAACTGCCGGTCCTTTTATCCCAGGCTTTTCGGGAAGCGACCACCGGATCACCGGGGCCGGTGCACCTGGATTTTCTGGGATATGAAGGCAACCTGACCGATGAGGCCGAGGGAGATCTCGGTGAATTTGCACCAACCGCTTACCGCCAATATCCGGCCCACCGGCCGGTGGCCGCGGAGGCGGACCTCGAGCGGGCGGCGAAGGCTCTGGAGAAAAGCTTCCGACCGGTTCTGGTCGTCGGACGCGGCGCTATTGTTTCGAGGGCCCAGGTGGAAGTTCAGCGCATGGTCGATAGCCTGGCGATACCGGTGGCAACCTCCGTGGATGGCAAAGCAATTGTCTCTGACAGCCATCCGCTGTTTGCAGGGCCGTGTGGTACCTATTGCCGACCTTGCGCCAATGAAATTCTGTCCCACGCCGATCTGGTGTTCTTCATTGGAACCGGTACGGGAGACCAGGTGACCCAGAATTGGACGACGCCTCCGCCGGGATCGACGATCATCCAGCTTGACATCAATCCATCCGAAATCGGACGCAATTATCCGGACGTTATCGGACTGATGGGGGATGCCAAGGCAAGCTTGCAGAAATTATCGTCGCTGATCGATTCCATTCCCGCGAAAGAGGCCTGGTCCGCGGAGGCAATCGATATGATCCAGGCCTGGCGCGGGGTTGTGGAGCCATACTGCAATTCGGATGATATTCCCGTACGTCCCGAACGGCTGTGCCGGGAAATTTCGGAATTGCTGCCACGGGATGCCATCCTGGTAGCTGATACCGGTTACACTGCCATTTGGGCGGGCAGCCTCATCAACCTAATCCATGCGGACCAGACGTTTATTCGCGCCGCAGGATCCCTTGGGTGGGCTTTTCCGGCGGCCATTGGAGCCAAGTGTGCCGCACCCGAAAGACCGGTTTTTTGTTTTTCAGGGGACGGTGCCTTCTGGTACCATCTGTGCGAATTGGAGACTGCCGCCAGACGGGGCATCAAAACCGTCACGATCGTTAACAACAACAGCCGCCTCGGCCAGTCCGTGCTCGGCATCCGACGCGCTTATCGGGATGATCCGGGTGCCGAGGAGCACCAGTATGCGTTTCGCAATACGAATTTTGCCCGGATTGCCGAGGAAATGGGCTGTTTCGGAGTCCGGGTGGAGCGTCCGGACGGGATTGCAGCGGCAATTCGTCAAGCCATGGAACAGAACAAACCGGCGGTGGTGGATGTCGTCACCCAGGGCGAAGCACATCCGATATTGAAGTATAATTTATATCGCAAAAAGCCTTAATATCTTTTCAACTTCGTCGGAATTGGTAAAAAATGTTCACGACCGAATTGCTTCTATTCTATTGGGATGAAAGTGAAAGGAATTAACATATGAGCGAAACTAAATCCGATCTTTTTACCCTCCAGGGAAACGTCGCGGTGGTCATAGGTGCTGGCGGTGGGATTGGCGGTGCCATCGCTCAGGCTTTGGCCGATTATGGCGCTGATATCGTGGCCGTCGATCGGAACCTCGCAAGTGCACAATCCAATGCGGATTATATCGCTAAATCGGGTCGCAGGGCCATGCCTTTGGGCCTGGATATTTCCAACGTGGCTGACATAAAAAAAATGACCGATACCACCCTGGCGGAATTCGACCGGATCGACATCCTGGTGAACAGCGCCGGTATGAACATTCGCAAAGCCGTCATCGATATCCGCGAGGAAGACTGGAACCCGGTGATCGATGTGAACCTGAAAGGCGCTGTTTTCTGCTGTCAGGCTGCCGCTAAGGTTATGATCCGACAAAACAAGGGTAAAATTATAAATATTGCCTCCATATCTTCAATCCTCGGACATCCCGACCGTTGCGCCTACGCCGCCAGCAAAGGCGGTTTGATTCAAGCAACCAAAGTCATGGCCACCGAGTGGGCCAAGTACAATATCTGTGTCAATGCCATATCACCGGCTGCGGTGGACACCCCATTTATCGAGGGGTTGAAAAAAAATCGTGTTCGGCTTGACCGGGAAAAGGACAGAATTCCGCTGGGTAGGATCGCAGAACCCGGCGACATCATAGGGGCGGCGGTAT
>JASFSK010000408.1:0-5056 GCA_050114455.1 Desulfobacterales bacterium
TTCCTGCTGCATGGCAAAAAAAAATATGTCGCCGAACTCAAACTTGGTGAAGCGACGGATACCCAGGATATTACCGGAGCTATGGTTTCAACCGGCGAGCTGGCTGAAATATCAAGCCAGACCATAAAAGATGTATTCCAAAAATTTGAGGGGCCATTTAAGCAGCGACCCCCAGTTTATTCGGCACTAAAGCACAAGGGCACACCGCTTTATAAGCTGGCTCGCCGTGGCAAACCGGTTCAAAAACCGCCTAGAAGCGTTCAAATATTCAACATTACGCTGCAGCAATTGGCGCTTCCACGCATTCGTTTTGAGGTAACATGTTCGGCTGGAACCTACATCCGAACGTTGTGTGCCGACGTTGGAGAAGCTTTAGGCTGCGGTGGGCACCTTGCCGCATTAAAACGGCTTGAAAGCAGTGGATTTACCCTGGACCGGGCAATATCTATATCCGAACTTGAAAAACTAAGCAACGGTCCAAAGCTGTCGAAACATTTAATTCCAATGGTAGACGCCTTGCCGGACCTACCGCAAATCAAGGTTGACAAGGAGCTGGCTGATAAAATAGGCCATGGCAAAATGATTTTCGCCCGGGAGCTGTTCAAGTTAAATGACAGCCGCAGAATCCATGGCAGCGGTTCCGAAATAAAAATAGTTGACCGAGACGGAGATCTTATTGCAATATTGAAATATGGCGACTCCCGGGACCCTATAAAGTACCGCTGTGTGTTTCCAAAACCAAGTGCCCAATAAATTTGGGGTGCACCTAACAATTTTCTAAACTGCGCGGCAGGCTGAGGCATGCATCAGTACAATACTATTTTTAAGTACCTGAGGTACAAATTGACCAGAGGAGGCAGAGAAGAAAGTGGCTTTCACAACTAACGATAAGAAAAAACTGATCGAAAAATTCAAATTGCATGAGTCTGATACGGGTTCACCGGAGGTTCAAGTTGGGCTTTTAACTCACCGAATTTCCTACCTAACAGAGCATTTAAAGATTCACAAAAAAGATCATCACTCCCGTAGAGGTCTGCTGATGCTGGTTGGCAGACGCCGCCGGCTGCTAAATTATGTAAAGTACAAAGATGTTAATCGTTACCGCACTATCATTGAGACGCTGGGGTTGAAAAGGTAACCTGCCAGCGGCAACCAATCGATATATCTGTCCACCCTGGCGTGTGTTTGAAACCGGCGACCCTGAAGCATTTTCCGTTTCTATAAAATCCTGCAGGCGTTGACCAACCGGTGAATTATATGTTCTTAAAATTGGTGGTATCGATTCAGGGAAGACCGGAAACGCTCCGGCAACCGGCGACGTTGTGACAACATTCGTTTAAAATTAATGACGAATTCGAGCAGATAGAATATCAGCGTCGCAAAAATTCAGGAGACAAATATGGAAACAACGCTAAACACAGAAATAGGCGGAAAAACACTCAGCATTCAGACCGGCAAAGTCGCCAAACAGGCATCCGGGTCGGTTGTGATAGGCTATGGCGATACCATCGTACTGGTAACCACCGTGTCCGCCCACCATGAAAGACCTTCGAGTTTTTTGCCGCTTTCTGTTGAATATCAGGAAAAAATCTACGCCGCCGGCCGGATACCCGGCAATTATTTTCGTCGCGAGATCGGCCGGCCCAGTGAAAAAGAAACACTGACTGCCCGTTTGATCGATAGGCCCATCCGCCCTCTGTTCCCCAAAAAATATAGATATGAAACCCAGGTAATCGCCACTGTATTGTCCATGGATCAAGAAAATGATCCAGATACGCTCGCAATGATAGGGGCTTCGGCAGCCCTTACGATCTCTGATATTCCCTTTGCCGGTCCTATCGCAAGTGTAAGGGTCGGCCGAATAAACGGCCAATTAGTTGTAAACCCCGGCATTTCGACCTGGGAAGAAAGTGATCTCAACATTATCGTGGCTGGCTCCAAGACCGGCGTGGTCATGGTAGAAGGCGGTGGAAATTTAATCAGCGAAACGAACATGCTGGAAGCCATATTCTTCGCCCACCAGGCCATGCAGCCCCTGATCGATATACAGATGCAGCTCCAGGAAACCCACGGTTCAGCCAAACGACCGTATTCTCCCCCGCAGAAAGATGAAAAACTGGTGGAATTACTCACAAAGCAAGCTTCCGAGCCCATGCGTACAAGAATAAAAATACCCGAGAAAACAAAACGCTATGCGGCGTTACGTGAATTTAAAGCGCAGCAGATTGAAATTTTGGGTGAAGCCTACGCCGATCGAGAAGAAGAAATCAATGAGATTTTGGATGATCTGCAGAAGACAATTTGCCGGGATATCATTCTGAAAGAAGGGGGTCGGATTGATGGCCGAAAATTTGATGAAATTCGACCAATTAGTTGCGAAACCAACATCCTTCCGCGGCCACATGGCAGCGCACTTTTCACCCGGGGAGAAACCCAGGTTCTCGGCGTTCTGACCCTGGGATCCGGCCAGGATGAGCAGCGTGTTGAAACTCTGGGTGGTGAAGAATTGAGGCCCTTCATGCTGCATTATAATTTCCCGCCCTATTCCGTCGGCGAAGTCAAACGCATTGGTGGCCCCAGTCGCCGGGATATCGGTCACGGCGGGTTGTCCACCCGGGCCATTGAGAAAATTCTGCCCGATAAAGAAAATTTTGACTATACAATTCGGTTGGTGTCAGAAGTCTTTGAATCAAATGGGTCTTCTTCCATGGGAACCGTGTGCTCCTGCTGCCTGGCCCTCATGGACGGTGGCGTACCCATCAAAGCCCCGGTTGCCGGCATCGCCATGGGACTTGTCAAGGAAGACGATCAAATCGTGATCCTATCGGATATATTGGGAGACGAAGATCATACGGGAGACATGGACTTTAAAGTAGCGGGCACCCGGGAAGGCATCACTGCCCTGCAAATGGATATAAAAATCCTGGAACTATCCAAAGACATTATGGAAAAAGCCCTGGACCAGGCTAAAGCCGGACGGCTGCACATTCTCGATAAAATGGCTGAAGCGTTGAGTAAACCTCGCCAGGAGATTTCTCCCTACGCACCCACCATAAGTACCATCCAGATCCATCCCGACAAGATCCGCGAAGTTATTGGCCCCGGAGGTAAAGTAATTCGAGGTATTCAAAGTGAAACCAATACCACTATTGAGATCGAGGATTCCGGCATGGTGAAGATTGCCGCAATATCGAAAAAAGAAGGTGATGCGGCCATTAAAATGATTGAAGAACTTACCAAGGAACCGGAAGTCGGTGCCATCTACGATGGCACGGTTGTCAAGATCATGGATTTCGGAGCTTTTGTCCAGATCATGCCCGGAACGGACGGCCTGGTGCATATATCTCAGCTGGCTCACCACCGGGTTACCAAGGTCTCGGACATTGTCAAGGAAGGCGACAAAATCAAAGTCAAGGTCCTTGAAATCAGCCGGGACGGTAAAATCCGCTTGAGCCACAAAGCTGTTCTGGAAAAGGAAAGATAAAGTGGCCGTCGTAAAAACCTCTCTTGAAAACGGTATTCGAATCGTAAGCAAAAAAATGCCCCATGCGCGCTCTGTGTCTATGGGCGTATGGGTGAATGTGGGTGCCCGGGACGAAACCGAGCACGAGAGCGGGCTTTCCCATTTTATCGAACATATGATTTTTAAGGGTACCCGCAGGCGGTCTGCTTTTCAGATTGCCAAGGAATTCGATGCCATTGGTGGACATACCAATGCCTTTACCGCCATGGAAAATACCTGCTATCACGCCAGGGTCATGGATACCCATACGGAAACCATGGTAGATATTCTATCCGATATTTTTATCAATTCGGTATTTGACCCGGTTGAGGTTGATAAGGAACGACCTGTCATCATGCAGGAAATCGGGATGGTTGAAGACAGCCCGGAAGAATACGTCCATGTGCTCTCGGGTCATAATTATTGGGGCGAAAACCCGCTGGGTCGTTCGATTTTAGGTACTCCGCAGAACATCATCCAGTTTGATGCCGAGATGATTAAAAATTTTTTCCACCGCCTGTATCAACCCGAAAGAATCGTAATTTCCGCTGCCGGCAATCTTGATCACCATCGACTGGTCGAGCTGGTACAGCCGGCCTTTGAAGCAATCAAACCCGGCAACGCCTTTCCCCGGCGAGTTACCCCCGAGGGCTGCTCGGTGGTCGACCTCAACCACCGTGACTTAGAGCAAATGCATGTCTGCCTGAATGCCAAGGGCCTGTCTATCACCGATCCTCGCCGCTACACCTTTTCCCTTCTAAATACCATTCTGGGCGGAAATATGAGTTCAAGGCTGTTTCAGGAAGTTCGGGAAAAAAGAGGGCTTGCCTACTCGGTATACTCATTCATCTCTTCACATGGGGATACGGGCATGTTCGGAGTTTATGTAGGCGTTGCACCTAACCGGGCTCTGGAAACGAGCCGGTTGGTATTGGATGAAATTAACAAACTGAGAAAAGAGCGCGTAGAGACCTTGGAGCTCAAAGGGGCTATCGAGTACACCAAAGGCGGTCTCATGCTTGCCTCGGAAAGCATTGACAATCAGATGGTCCGCAGCGCACAAAACGAAATACACTTTGGATATGAGGTTCCATTGCAGGAAATTATCGCAAAAGTCGAGGCGGTAACACCGGATGATATCCTTGAACTTGCCAATGAGCTCTTCGATTCACGCCAGATGGCATTGACCTTGCTCGGCCCCGTGGACGGTGGCAAGGAGGCGTTTGAAGCAACATTAAATCAACTCTAATCGTTTATGGGCCAGCAGTTTCGGCTCGTGTGAAACTTCATCTAAATATCTCGCAAAGCTCGCTGAGCACACAGATACTTTTTTGATTATTCTCTGAGTACTCAGTGGGCTCTGTGAGAGATTAACCGACCTAAAAAGTTTCTTTTTTGGATCAGACGGGCTGCCCCTTACCTGAAACCCGAAACCCTGAAAACCAAATACCAAACAGCCAGCGGCCCCGGATTATATAAAATTGCGTTTTATCTAAATTGATTCAGGCCAAATCTTCCTTGACTTTTCTTATGACTTCGGCGATCTGTATTTTT
>JASFSK010000409.1:0-5042 GCA_050114455.1 Desulfobacterales bacterium
ACCTACCACATTCAGACAGCGATCATCGCACCGCTGATATCTGTCATCTGTCCTCTATCTCTATTTGAAAATCTTCGTCGCCAATTCAATATCTTCCGGACAGAAGACAAACAAGTAATTTTCATCGCTGGAGGATGCCGATCCGTAGACGTAGTTGATGTTGATACCTTCCTCACCGAACTTTGTGGCAATTTTGGCCAGCTCACCAGGTGTGTTTTCCAACTGCAGGGCAATCACGGGCATGATGTCGAAAGTATAGTCGTTGTTCGAAAGTAAATCGATCGCCTTGTCTGTATCGCTTACGATGGCGCGAATCAGCGCAAATTCAGCAGAATCTTTGCGCATTGAGTTATAGCTGGCAGCCGACGCGATCCGTTTCAAGGACTTGCCCCTGGCTCTGAATAGCTCCTGCACATAGGATGAAGCATCCTGGATGGTGAGGGCATCGATATTGATTCCTGCCTCACCGAGCAGATTTGCAAATCTTCCAAGTTCTCCCGGAACATTTTTCATAAACAAGGAAATTTCTGTTCTGACCATTTTTCTCTCCTTATAAGATCGCTGCGCGATTTTATATTATCCGGCAATGCCGCATATAAATGAACAAAAATATATCAAGATCGAGATATATAAGCGATATAAAAGGAAAAGTCAACTTAATTGAACTATAGCTATAAAGGGAGCGATATCCGATTTTCGAATTTAAACTTAGGATTCAGTTAACGCGACGATGGCAACTTATGAATTAAAATCTTTGATTTGAATGAGGAGATTTTACGCAGGGTTATCAGGGAAGAATTGCACTCTGCACAGTAATATACGAATTATTCCGATTCAGCATCGAGAATCCAGCATCAAGCATCCAGAATCAAGTATCGAGCATCCAATGCCCGATTACCAGCACCCAATAACCAATAACTATTAACCAACCACCATTTACCCCTGCGGTCCCCCATACAGCTCCTTCACCTTGGCCCGATCCACCGAGCCGTCTTCGCCCTTGGGCAGCTCGAGGACAAATTCGACATACTGGGGCTTTTTGAAGCTGGCGATGCGGGTTCCAACGAAGGTAGTTAACTCCTGGGGTTCCAGCGTCTGCCCGTCACCAAGCCGACAGACTGCCTTGATGCCCTCTTTCCACTTCGGATCGGGCACACCGAAAACGACGACTTCCTCGACCGTGGGATGTTCGAGAATCGCCTTTTCGACCTCGGCCGGATAAACGTTCTCACCACCGGGCTTGATCAGCTCTTTTTCGGCCTTGCGACCCTCGTACCATAAAAAGCCATCCTCATCAAAACGACCCAGATCCCCGGTATGCTGCCAGCCGCCACGAAAAGCTCGAGCGGTATCTTCGGCAAGATTCCAGTAGCCTTTGAAAACCATGGGTCCTTTGACCGCAATTTCACCAATATTTCCCGCAGGCAAGGGCTGGTCGTTGTCGTCCACAATCTGAACGTTGCTCAATTGGATCACCTGTCCGGCCGAACCCGGCCGGTCCGCGTAACGGCCCATGGTAGCAATCGCCGAGGTTTCCGTCTGACCGTACATGCAGATGAAGGTTCCCCCGGTCAACTTCTGATACTCCTCGATGACCGCGGGAGATTCGAGTCCGGCCACATGCTGTAACGTTTTGATATTTTTACCGGATATTTTATGTTCCTCCAGAATGGAGCCAAGGATGGGAGAAAAATCAAACATTACCGAAACCTTTTTTTCTTCGATCAGGCTCACTGCTTCGACGGCATCGAATTTACTCATGTTGACATTCAGTACCCCGGAATGAAAACTTCCGGTTGCCATGAAAAGACCGCCGACATGAAACAGCGGAAGTATACTCAGATGCACATCCTCCGCCGATAAATTCAGCTGGAGGCCGATGTGCGTATTGGCGCAGATGAGGTTTCCGTGGCTCAACAGAGCACCCCGCGGTCTTCCGGCCACAGCTGCCGTATGGATAATGACCAAGCCGTCATCGGTCGACACATCTGCTGCCTGGAAGTTGCCATCATTTTTCATCAGCGAATCAAAACCGGTGAACTCATCTCCTGCTGATTTTAGACTGTAGTATTTCTTCACCGAAGGTAGTTTGTCTTTCGACGCGCCGATCATTTCCTGGTATTCGGGATCGACAAAAAGAATTTTGGGTTCACAGTCGTTGAGATTGAAAAGCGCCTCTTCGATGGAAAGCCTCCAGTTGATCGGCAGTACGATAGCACCCAGGGCGCCGGCTGCGCCATAAAGGCAAAAGAATTCCAGGCTGTTCTTTCCCAAAGCCCCGATACGATCGCCTTTTTTAATGCCGGCGAATTGCAGGCCGCAGGCCAGCTGATCCACACTTTTTTTATACTCGGCGAAGGTCATCGCACGGTGGTCGTCGACTTCATACCAGGCCGGACGGTTGCAAAAACAAACGGCATTGCGTTCAATGAGATCATAAAAACTAAAATCGTAGAGCCCCATAATTAAATCATCCCACAAAATATAGATTCAACATTATTAGACGTAATTTCTATTAGGAGTAGCATATTTGCCATGTTGTTTATGCCACAGACGACTTTACTTTACTGAGGTAACCGGGCAAGGTGCTTTTAAGATGACGTATTGTGCAGTGGAGCCAAGCAACATTTTGCGGGTTTTCGATTTTTTTTCAATGCCGACAAATAAATGATCGATGTCGTTTTCCTTGGCATACTGGACGAGGTCCTCTCCAGGTGTAAGTCCGCGTGCCAATTGCTCTGTTATGCATTGAATGCCGTCTTTTTCCAGAAAATCCTGGGCAAATTTGAGATTCTCGGTCGCCGCGTTGATTTCTTCAATCTTTTCACCGACACCGCCCTCCAGGGAGCTAACGACATAGACGACAGCATCATAGGTCTTTGCATAGCTTTTGGCCTGCGACAACGCAGACTTGGCGACCTCGGACCCGTTGTATCCCACCAAAATTTTCATCATATATCCCCTTCCCCGAATACCTCAAAGATGTTATTCGTTAATGGTTATTGGTTATCAGAACGGTCTGACATTGTTTGTCATACTACGGAAGGATGGTTGCCGGTACATTCGCGACCGAAACTTCTGGATTCCTGTCCTTGATCTGAGACAGGGAGAAGCTTTGGGCAATGACCGCCAACATCGCGATACATGCAATATACTTCCCTAAGTCCCAATTAACCAATAACAAATAACTAATTAGTCCGCCCGGTTAAGATCAAAAGATTTCCATCGGTTGAAAACAAACCAATATGGTTTATCCGAACTTGGTATTCTATTCTCAGGGCGGAATAATTACATCCACCGCTTACGTCGCTTGTATGACTTAACTTCCTTGAACGATTTTCGTCCGCCGCCCTGGGTAACGCCCATGTAGAACTCCTTGACGTCCGGATTATTTTTTAGATCCTGGGACGGCCCTTCGAGAACAATCTTGCCGGATTCCATGATATAGGCATAAGTCGAAATATCCAGCGCGATTTTAGCATTCTGCTCGACGATCAACAGGGTCGTATCCATCTCCTGGTTAATTCGCTCGATGTTTTCAAAAATTTCCTTGACCAGAAGCGGTGCCAATCCCAGGGAGGGTTCATCGAGCATCAGCATTTTGGGCGCAGACATCAAGGCCCGGGCAATGGCGATCATCTGCTGCTCGCCCCCGGAGCAGTAGCCGGCCAGACGGTTGGTGACCCGTGCCAGACGCGGGAAATGATCGTACATCAGTTCCTGATCGTTGCGAACATCAGTAGTGCCGTCCTTGCGGGTAATAGATCCCACGCGGATATTTTCATCCACGGTGAGGTGCTTGAATACCCGGCGACCCTCCGGTACCATGACCGCCCCCAGTTTGACAACATGGGTGCCCAGGATGTTGGTAATATCGCTTCCTGAAAATTTGATATACCCGTCCTTGATAAAGCCGTTTTCAGGCTTGAGCAGCCCGCTGATGGCCCGCAGGGTCGTGGTCTTGCCGGCCCCGTTGGTCCCCAGCAGGGCCACAATGTCACCTTCGTTCACACTCAGGCTGACACCGCGCAGCACCTGAACAATATCGTTGTAGACAACTTCAATATTGTTGACGTCTAACAATTTACCATTGGATGTTTGAGTCGCCATCATTTTACCACTTGTAAAGTGGGGAGGGCTGATTGAAACAACCCTCCCTTTCAGTCAATTTAATACAGCACCCCGCATATATTACTTCGCAACGCGATGCTATTGTTCCTTGATCTTCTGGACATATTCCGATACAAATGGTGCACCGACTTCATAGAATAGACCCCCCTTGGAAACGTAGAGCTGCAGGGTATCCACACCTTCGCGGTCGGTTTTCGAAAAAGATACCGGGCCAACTGTAGTCAATGAATTGAAGGAATTGAATCCATTCATGGCCACCAGTTCTTCGTACAAAGCTGCACGGGTTATCTTTTTGCCTTTTGCTTTGGCCCGCCGGATGGTCTCTACGGCAACCTGGACTACCATGATGCCGTTGGTGTAGTTGGCATCTTTGGCTAGTTTCTCATCCCGGCCATATCGTTTGGCTAGGGCGAATTGTGCGTCCCTTCCGGGCCCTTTGGCGGTCATCATTTTATAGGATGTTGTCCAATAGTAGTTATCGTTGGCAGCTGAACCGGCCAAAGCGACAAGGGCAGGTCCACCACCATAATGACAGCCCAGGAAAGTGATTTTGCCAGCCTCGCCATAGGTTGAAGCAATCATGTTTAGGCTCTGGGCCCCTTTGAGCATGGTGGCGACCGGGGGCTGCACCGTTTGGCTGATCACGTACTGTACACCTTTGTTCTGAAAACGTTTGAGCATGGCCGTATTGTCCAGATCCTTGCCATGCTCCACAATTTCAACCAGATCGATGGCCAGGCCTGCAGCGACTGATTTTTTGACATCATCGCGGGGTGCACGTCCAAAAGCAGAGGGATGCAGGAACAGGGCCACTTTGGGTTTTTCAGAGCCCTTGTGGTTTGCAGCTACATATTCGGCCAGACCGACTGCCTGGCTGGAATAGGAGGCAATGGGTAGAAAAATATAATCAT
>JASFSK010000410.1:0-5028 GCA_050114455.1 Desulfobacterales bacterium
CCCCTTCCCCTGGATTATTCGAAAAATGTTCATGATATCCACCGGCGTGATAAAAACGCCGTCAATACGGTTGGCGAGAAATACCTTTTGAGGATCGTCCACCGACAGTTTGACTTCGCGAAGAATCTGACCCATATTCTGCTCCACAACAATCACGGATTTGGTTTCTGAACATTTCTCGCGCACAAGGTTTGCGGGAAAGGGCCACAATGTCTGCAATTCCAGCAGCCCGAGTTTTTCACCTCTCAAACGTCTATTTTCAACTACATGTCGGGCAGAACGGGCCGCTGAACCATAGGAAATCAGCAAATGCTCCGCATCTTCCTGATAATATTCTTTGTACCTGGCGATTTGGTTGGCACGATTTTCGAGCTTGTCTACCAGATGTCGCAGCAGGTCATGAACCACCCGGGGTTCCGCAGAGGGAAATCCCCACATATCGTGAAATAGACCGGTGACGTTATACCGGTGTACGCTGCCAAAATCCGACATCGGCAGACGTCCGTCTTCCCTTGGCAAGTAAGGGTGGTAATCAACACCTTCTTTCACCGATGTTCTGAGTCTGTCGACCAGGGGGATAGCTCCCGTTTCGGGTATGACGAGACGCTCGCGCATATGCCCAACCACTTCGTCAAAGAGCAGGATAACTGGGGTGCGATAGGTTTCAGCAATATTAAACGCTTCTACCGTAACGGCGAAAACATCCTGATGGTTGGACGCTGTCATCGCTATAATGGCATGATCCCCATGGGTACCCCAGCGTGCTTGATTGACGTCGCCCTGGCTACCATGGGTTGGAATTCCAGTGGAAGGGCCGCCCCGCTGCACATTAACGATCACGCAAGGAATTTCAGCCATAACGCCATAGCCAAGGGCCTCTTGCATCAGGGAAAAACCAGGGCCACTGGTAGCTGTCATGACTTTCCGGCCGGTAAGGGAGGCACCGATAATTGCGCACAATGATGCAATTTCATCTTCCATTTGGATAAACTTGCCGCCGATTTGTGGGAGCCGATAGGACAAAATTTCAGCAATCTCCGATGAGGGTGTAATAGGATAACCGGCATAAAAGTCAAGCCCTGCATAGAGTGCGCCTTCAACACAGGCCTCGTTTCCCTGAACGAATTTTTTGTTTTCACTCATTTAAGCACCCTATTTTTCCATTTCAATTTCAATTGCTAAATCCGGACATCGCAGTTCACAAAGTCTGCAGCAAATGCAATCCTGTGGACGTGCCACTGTTGCCTTTTCGTCTAGATCCAGCTCCAAGACCTTTTTCGGACAAAATTCCACACAAATACCACATCCTTTGCACCAATCCCGATTGATATGGTGTTGCTTTAATTTAGGTTTCGCCATAAAATCCCTCGAAACATTGAAATGATTTTATTCCAGGTGAATTTAAGGGCTATGATGACAGGAATGGAACGAACCATTTCAAGCCCCCTCCGATATCTGACAAACCGATTTTATGAGATTAGACAATAATTAATTTTTCTTGCCATTGTCAAGCAAAACCCTGGTTTAAAAAAGGATCATGGGCTTTGCATGAATATCAAATACGTTCAGCCTGGGCAATGCAGCAAGGATCCACCATTTGCCGTTTGTGCAGGGATAAATGCATTCTTTAGAAGGATGCTCTTATTCCCAGAAACGTTTCTGCCAACTGTATTTGTCTTGAGACATGATGTTTACTCCTTTGACAAAACGCAGTTTTTTTTATAATGCTAGCCATAAGTGTATCCGGATTCCCAATCTTATCTAAAAGGTGCTCAATTGGTTTTAAAAAAAACGCTGCTCTTTGTTTTCATTACTATATTTCTTGTCACCTGTGCGGCTGCAGGAATACTTTTCGAGCTTAGCATATATGCTGATACGCCTGCTAATTCCAAAACTTCCCAAAATGTCATCGTCAACGTACGGCCCGGACAAACATTAAGGAATACCGCAGACATGCTTTACAAGGAAAACATCATTAAAAGCGCTCTAAAATTCATACTAATTGCACGGATTAAAGGTTCGGACAGGCACCTTAAAGCCGGTGAATATCTTCTCTCTGCAGCCATGCCGCCCCGTCAAATTTTAGAAATCATGATAAAGGGAGCAGTCAATCTTCATAAGTTAACTGTTCCGGAAGGATTTAATATCTATCAAATAGCGGAATTGGTTGAAGATGCCCAGTTCGGGTCAAAAAACGATTTTATCAAAAATGCAATGGATCCGACACTTGCCGCTGAATACGGGGTCGAGGCGCCAACATTCGAAGGATATCTTTTCCCTGACACCTATTTTTTCCCTCGCGAAATCGTCATGGATCAAATCATCTCTGCCATGGTAAATAGATTCTGGTCTATTTTTTCAAACGAATGGAAGGCCCGGGCAGCGGATCTCGGATTTTCGGTACACCAAGTAGTAACCCTAGCGTCGATAATAGAAAAAGAAACCGGAGCCGCATTTGAAAGACCAATTATCTCGTCGGTTTTTCACAATCGTTTAAAAAAGAAAATGCGCCTGGAATCGGATCCGACTGTCATTTACGGCATAGAAAATTTTGACGGCAACCTCACCCGCAAACATCTCAAAACCCCCACCCCCTATAACACCTATAGAATAAAAGGGCTCCCCGCTGGTCCGATAGCGAATCCGGGACGTGAGTCTCTATATGCAGCCCTCTATCCTGAAAAAACGGTATTTATTTATTTTGTTTCGAAAAATGACAATTCTCACCACTTTTCAACAAGTTTAAAAGAACACAATCGAGCGGTACGCAAATACCAGCTGAAACGAAAAAAATAGACTCGCCAATCGATTCTATCAGCCGTTTTCAAGGCATTGCTTGCCGCGTTTGACACAGAATAATTCTAATCTTAATGTATTTAATAATAACCACATAAGTTCAAGGAGATTAATATGGCGGCGGGCAGCAAAAAGAGGCAGACCTTTATCATAGACCTTGAAAAACTAAATACGCTTAACTCGGAGGGATGTGTCTCCTGCGGACGCAAGTTTACTTTGGGTGAAACAGTTGTCGAAGCCTGCGGAGCCTGGGAAGGCGGACCTAAATTAATTCATGAGAATGAGGCTGTATGGGATCCGATGACATCCACCTTTATCGAACGACGGTGCTATGAATCCAGAAAAGAAGCGAATGGATAAACCATTACGGACTAAAGCCACCCTTTTTCAGATATTCACCAAAAATAGAGTCGGAATTTTGACGTTTTCCATACCAAATCAGGGAAAACAAGATTGTAAAAATCATACAACCATATGTTATTATTTAATAAAAAAATAATTCATATTTGGCACAAATTTTGTATATCTTATACAGAGTAAAACAAAAACATAGTTTAAACGGCTTCTCGGATGTGCGTGCATCTTTTCCGGAGGACTTCCCAAATTATATTGAGAAGATACCACACGAGAACAACGGCATTCAGGGTAGCCTTTTAAAATAAAGATAGGGATCGCTGTGCAATAAATGTGGTCCCAGATGTTCTAAAAGTAGGGCAGCGTCATCTTTGACGCTGCTCTATTTTTATGGCAGTGATGATTTCGAGGTTAATAAAACGTATATTCATCCCATCGGGGAACCAGTAATATGAAGGCAGCCAACCTAACAAAAGAACAATTGGCCGGTCAGCGTCTAATGGTCGGATTTGATGGAACGACACTCAATTTGGATCTAAAATTCTTGATTGATCGCCTCAAGGTCGGAGGTATTATACTCTTTTCCAGAAACCTCGAAACACCGAATCAAATTATGCGTTTGTGTGGTGAGATTCAAGATTTTGCGCGACGATGTGAGCAACCCCCGTTGTTTATCGCCGTCGATCAAGAGGGCGGTCAGGTCGCCAGGCTCAAGGCACCCTTTACTCAATTTCCGGGAAATCCGCACATAAAAAGTGAAGATGAGGCCATAAGGTTCGCCGAAGTCACGGCTGCCGAATTAACCCGGGTCGGAATTAATATGAATATGGCGCCGGTCTTGGATATAGCACCAGAAGATATCAACAGTATCATGGCCGGGAGGGCATTCGGAAGTGATCCGTCCTGGGTGACAAAACTGGGTATAAAAGTCATTGATCGCCTACAAGGCAATAAGATTATTTCTGTCGCCAAACATTTTCCTGGAATCGGACGCACAGTCATGGATTCCCATTTGGATCTTCCCGAGTTAGATGTTGACACAACCACGATTGAACGCATGGATTTAATCCCCTTCAAAGCCGGTATACAGCAAGGCGTGTCCGGAGTAATGTTGTCTCACATTTTCTATCGAAATCTTGACTCCCAGTGGCCGGCCAGCTTATCCCATAAAATTGCGAAAGTTCTATTAAGGGACCGGTTGGGTTTCGGAGGTATCGCATTGACAGATGACCTGGATATGGGTGCCATCGTCAAACATTTCGATATCCAGACTGCAATTCATCAAATTCTTGCTGCCGAGATCGATCTAGCCCTGATATGTCATAAAGGCCCGAATATTGAAATCGCTTACGCCGAAATTTTAAATGGAATTATGGAATCCGATATGATGAAAGCAAAGGGGCTCGAGTCCGCAGTAAGAATAATGAAATTGAAAAATAGGTACTTATGAAGGGTTATGGGATGAAAGACTCAACTTATTTTTGATACCATCAGCGATTTCTTGAAAAAACATCATCCTGCAACGCTGAGGCAATTCCGGCTTCTAAATAATGATATCCTACAGCTGCTATCATGGCGGCATTATCTCCGCACAAATTCGGTGAAGGAACATGCACAAAAATTCCCCTGCCCAGTGAATCGTCCCGAAGCTTTTCTCTTAGCCGGCTATTTGCGGCAACACCACCTACCAGGGCAATACGGTCACATTTTTTTTGGGTCGCCGCGCGAATGGCTTTGTAGCAAAGGACATCTAAAACAGCTTCCTGAAATCCGGCAACGATATCGGGTAGCTGACCTTCAAGGTGATCCTTGTGAGCCATGACATAACGCTTCACCGCTGTTTTGATGCCACTGAAGCTGAAATCAAAACCAGATTTG
>JASFSK010000411.1:0-5020 GCA_050114455.1 Desulfobacterales bacterium
TTTCAGGTGTCGGGTGTCAGGTTTCAGCTCAGCCGCCGGCCTATACAGCAATTAGCCTGTTCAAGAAAAGAAACTTTGTAGTCTTGAATCGATTATTTTTTTGCTTCTGGGAGTGGCTTTCCAGCCGCGATTTTAAAATGATAAGGTTCCATTTTAATCGCGGCTGGAAAGCCGCTCCCACCAATCATTTAGTACTGCTGGCAAAGCTTTAAATTTTCTGGAGGTTCACACGAACTGGCGCCGCTGGCCAAAAGGCAGCCAGTCTGATCAAATAAAGAAACTCGAACAGGACAAATGTCATATTAAGGAATTATTGCTATTTTATTCACAATAAAAGCAGAGCGAAGCGACATCCACCATTCGTCAATCGTCATTCGTCATTCCAAGTAGTTTCACACAAGATTTTGCAATGCATCATCTACTGGAAAAAATACTTAGAGAAAAGCAAAAAGAGGTCGCCAGGCTGAAAACCAAAATACAGCCTGAAGGGCACAATGAACCACCCCCAAAGCGTGACTTCAAAGCAGCCATATCCGTACCTGCAAAAGTCAGTTTGATTGCAGAAATAAAATTTGCCTCGCCATCTGCCGGCTTAAATGGAACATCAGGGAATTGAGTCTGTGGGAAAATTCATCCGCAGCTTAGGGTTGACGAAGAATTAAGTACAGGTATTTGCACGCGCCGGACACTTTCATATGCAAGGCAAGATTCAGGAATGAACTACCAGCGAAACAACATTGCTCCGGCGGTAAGTCCAGACCCGAAGGCATCCGTCAGCACTGTCTGTCCTTTCTGGATGCGGCCGTCTCGAATGGCCTCATCCAAAGCCGTCGGGATGGTTGCGGCGGAGGTATTGCCGAAGCGATCCAGGTTAACGATCATTTTTTCCATCGGAAAACCGATGCGGTTTGCGACCGCCTCTAGAATACGCAAATTGGCCTGATGGGGGACAAGCCAGTCGAGTTTGACCGCCGGCATATGCATTTTTTCCAGGGTACGCAGGGCACATTCCGCCAGGGTTCGTACCGCCACTTTAAAGAGCTCACGGCCGTTCATATGCATTTTGTGCAGATTCTGTTCGTACCGCTCAGGGGTGACTTCCAGAGTCGAACCGCCTGCCGGTATGTGAAAAAGCTTGCTGAGGTTTCCGTCGGAAGACAGATAGCTGGACAGCATCCGTCGACTGGATCGAGCTGGAACTTGCTCCAGCACGGCAGCGCCGGCACCATCACCGAATAAAATGCAGATGGTTCGATCCTGCCAGTTCACGAACTGACTTAATACTTCCGCTCCGATAACCAGAATGGTTTTCGAACGTCCGGAAAGGATAAACTGCTCGGCCGTAACGACCCCGTAAACAAATCCCGAACATGCGGCATTGATGTCCATGGCCCAGGCATTGCGGGCACCGATTTTTTGTTGGAGCCAGCAGGCCGTGGAAGGCAGCAATGTATCCGGAGAACAGGTTGCATAGATAATTTGATCGATATCTTCCGGATTCCGTCCGGCCATTTTCAATGCGTTTTGGGCCGCCCGGGCACCAAGCGAAGAGTTGGTTTCAGCATCGTTTTGAACATTGGATATTCTCCTTTCAATGATGCCGGTTCTATCCTGGATCCATTGGTTGTTGGTTGTCAGACCAAAGCGGGTCAATTCGTGCGCAATATCGTCGTTGGTCATCCTTCTTGCGGGAAAAGCCGATCCGGTGCCGCTGATTCTGGCTGCGAATTCCATCAGTTGTATTCTCCCATCAGATGAGTTCCCACCAACTTGCATACGTTGGGGTTTCACGATTAAAATAAACGGCATATAAGATAAGGTCGAATATGATAAGAAGCAACTGCGGAAATAGATCTCAATGAAATCAAAGAAGGTTGGACCGTTTAACCTGGCTGTAGATAATCATCACGACTTAAAATGCCGCGAGTTTCATTGCCAATTAAAAAATTTTTCACATTCGCCAAAGCCAACCGGGTTGCTTTCGGCATGGATTGGGGTACATGATCCGCAACATGAGGGGAACCGATAATGTTTGGTAGGTCAAAGAATGGGTAATCCAGGCTGAACGCTTCCTGGCCGGCTGGCTCAGACCACCAGGTGTCGATACCGGCACGGAAATCCGGGTTTGATTGCAAATGCTCGTATAGCGCCTGCTGTTCGATGACATCTCCCCGGCCAACGTTTATCAAAATTGAATCCGTCTTCATCCATTTCAACTCTTCTTTGCCAATCAGATTTCGGGTCTCCCGGGTCAGGGGCGTCGTCACCACAACGACGTCTGAAGCCTGTAGGACTGTCTTCAGGTCCTTAACTTTTCCCATAAAATCAACCGGGACTTCCGTTTTGCCGCTGCGATTGATGCCGTACACCTTCATGCCGATCGAGCGCATGATCCTGGATATTGCGCGGCCGTTTCCACCAAAGCCGATGACCCCGCAAATGCCGCCGTTCAGCTCCCGATTAAAGCCGGTCCGGTTAAATCGACCATCGCAAAGCAAGTTGTATTTGGGGAAAAGATTTTTTGCCAGAGCAAGGGTTAACGCCAGAACGTGCTCGGCGATGGGTTTTGCAAAAGCGCCGACATTGCTCGCCAATGTGATCCCATCGGGCACAAGTGCGAAAGGGATGTTATCCGCGCCGGCATAAATGAGCTGGATGAAGCCCACATTCTTCAAGCAGGCAATCTCGGAATGAGCGATTTCCTGTTGAGAAAAACTCAGGGAAACAACAACCTCAGCCTTTTCAAACAGTTCAAAGCGCTCATTTTGCGAAGCCTCGCTTAGATAGTAGACATCGGCAATATCTTCCAAAACGTTGCGGTAAATTTCCCTTTCTTTCTTATCGGGTTTATAGGTCACCAGGATGTTTTTATTCATGCAACAATTCCGCATCTATGAGGATTTTTCTGATTTCTGATTTTTCCTTATCCGAACTGGGTAACAGCGGTGGCCGGGGGGCTCCGCCGAAATACCCCAGCATGTCCATTGCGGCCTTCAGGCCGGGAACCCCATAGGTGGCGGTAATGGCCTTATTGACCGGAATCATTTTAAGCTGTAATTTTCTGGCCGACTCAAAGTTGCCTTCCTGCACCAACTGGTGAATTTGGACACAGATCTTAGGCGCAACATTGGCAAGCGCCAGCACCCCACCGACACAACCCAGAGTGAGCGCACCGAACAGCGCACCAGCAGTTCCCACGAGCAAATTAAATTCGGCATCGACCTGATTGGCAATTTCTCCCAGTTGAATCACGTTGCCGGTACTGTCTTTGATGCCGACGATGTTGGGATGGCGGGATAGTCGGGCCACCAAAGCGGCTGACATGTTAATATTCGTAAATTTGGGTACATTGTACAACAAAATCGGCATCGGAGACGCATCCGCAACCGCTGTGAAATATTCAAACATAGCGGTGTCGTTCATTTTTCCAGCATAATAGTGTGGGGTCACCACCAAAGCGGCATGGACGCCACAAGCGGCACAATCACGGGTCAGCTCGATGGTCTCCCGAGTCGATTCACAACCGGTACCGGCAATCACCTGCATGTGATCCGGCGTCACATCGACGACCTTTTGGACAAACTTTCTTTTTTCATCTGCAGACAGGTACACATACTCACCGTTTGATCCCATGGCCACTAGGCCTTTAAGTCCGGTTTGGCCCCATTTTTCGATGTTGGACGACAATTCATCATAGGCGATATCGCCGTTGATAAACGGCGTGGGGATAGGCGGAAATATTCCGTTGAATTTCATTTTCGACATATTATGTTTCCTTTAATGGTATGCGTTCAGAGGTTCAGGCTTCACCGTTCAAGGTCATTTTGAGTAACATCATTGAATATTAACATTTTCGTTCATTGGCTTTATTCAATGAACGATTCCACTGCCGCCCTGTGCTTCACAGCGTCGACGCGAATTATTATGCCGTAGAGCGAAAAAAGGCAAAATCACCATCAGACCTCTAAGGATATAATATACCGCCGGTTCTGAACAACGAAAATTTGGATGTGAATATTCGCCAGTTCTGATATGACGTGAACCCTGCACATCTAAATTGTTGCCATTCAATGAAAGTCATGAGTACCTCAAAAATAACTGCAAAGACAAGAGAAATAAACACCGATAAATACGCCAGCCGATACCGGCCTGACCACATTTTTTAATCATTTCTCATGACCTCTTCCGTGGTTGCACCCCGGTTCATCAGTACCGGCGACAATTGGATTGCCGCTACTCGAATCGTCTTATCGTTATAATCCACTTTTTTAATAGCTAATTAACAAAACTTTAGCCTATCCCAACAATCCAAGCAATTAATTAAACTAAAATAACCCATAAATTATGCCGATTATAACACGTTAAATCATCCTAACCTTGATTGCACATTTGACAATCTTCTTGTCTGTCTAACGATATTGAAGTACAAGCCAACCATAATAGCTCTGATATGCGTGCTAAGATTTGAAAGAACTCATGAAAAAAAATAAATGTAAACTCGTACGTCTAAAGCTGTCCGCACCGCTGATTGTATTCCTGATCTTCAGCACATCATTCTGGGCTTCCTCTTCTGAAAATATTCAGGTTTCAACATACCCGTCACTATGGGAAAGCTTTGATCAGGATTTCCAACAAGCCCTGGAAACTGCCCTCAGAAAGGAATTCCGCGGTAAATACAAGGGCACCGTTGATAGTAAAAAGGCCGCGCTTGTCGTGGTGGATATCAACAATTTGCATCAGCCGAGGGTGGCCGGAGTCAATACGGATGTAATGATGTATGCAGCCAGCTTGCCCAAGATCGCTATCCTGCTGGGTGCATTCGTCAAGATTGAGCGCGGAGAGATGCCTTTAAACGAAGAAACCCGTGACGAACTTATGCGTATGATCCGCAAATCGTCCAACAAGGACGCCACAGCAATCCTCAATCGTGTGGGTTTTGAAAATTTGGCCGAAATTCTGCAATCCGAAAAATACCACCTGTACGATCCAGAAAAAAATGGTGGCTTGTGGGTCGGCCGCG
>JASFSK010000412.1:0-5020 GCA_050114455.1 Desulfobacterales bacterium
AACCAGTTGGCTTCTGATTTGAGCACAGCCCAGAAGCAGCTGATTGAGATTACCAAAGCGATCACCGCTGATGCAAATGTCATCGTAATGGATGAGCCAACTGCCTCTCTGACAGAAGAAGAAACCCAAATACTTTTTGATACGATCGCGCTTTTGAAACAACAAAATGTGACGGTCATCTTCATTTCCCATCGTTTGAATGAAATATTCCAGATCGGCGATTATGTCACGGTATTCAAAGACGGTCAGATGGTGGCAACCAAGCCGGTATCAGAATTGTCTGAATCCGGCGATCAAAGCCAAGCGAGCGCGGAACTCGTCAAGATGATTTTAGGCAAAGTGGTTGTGGAGCATTACGTGCCGAGTCAAATTGACCGGGATACCAGAGTACTCGAACTAAAGGCGGTCAGTACCGACAAACTGAACGATATTAACTTCGAGTTGTTCAAAGGAGAGATCCTCGGCTTTTATGGTTTGGTAGGTTCGGGCAAAACCGAGATTGCCAGAGCACTGTATGGGATGGACCCGATCGAGGGAGAAATTGTTATCAGTGGCAAACCAGTGGATGTTGACAGTCCGCGAATTGCCATCCGAAATGGATTGGCGATGGTTCCCGAAGAAAGACGGACCGAAGGTCTATTCACACTGCTGCCCATCAAAGACAACATCTCCATTATGAATCCCAAGCCCATCACCCAGTATGGTCTTACGAGCCGCGCCCGGGAAAGGGATCTGGCAAGAAAATTTATTGACCGAGTCAAGATTGTCGCCCGTGATGAAGAACAGGTCGTCGCTTACTTGAGCGGCGGCAACCAACAAAAAGTCGTAGTTGCCAAATGCCTGAATGCCCAATCGCAAATCCTGCTACTCGATGAACCTACCCGAGGAATCGATGTCGGCGCCAAAGAGGAGATCCATAACATCATTCGCCAATTGTCAAAGGAAGGGACATCAATCATTGTCTTTTCATCCGAATTACCGGAGATTGTCAACTTATGTGATCGAATCGTGCTCATGTATGAAGGCCGGATAAAAACGATCATGCCGAACAGTGTAAATATTGACACTGAAAGTATAATCCATATTGTCGCGAGTGGAGAGGAAGAATACAATGGAGCGAATGGCAGAAGTTAAAACCAAGAGATCATATGACTGGCAAATAATTATTCTGCTAACGATTCTTGCCGCTGTAATGATATTCTTCTACAGTATGAACCCTCGATTTTTAGGAACCTATAATCTTGCCAATATATCCAAGCATGTTTCCTTTGTAATTATCTCAGGCTGTGCCGTTACCTTATTAATGGTGGCTGGCGGCCTTGACATCTCAATGGGCAGTGTTGTCGCCTGCGCTGGAGTTCTAGCTGCCTATCTCAGCCGTGCAGGTGTGGAGACGCCACTGGCGTTTGCACTGACGATTTGTTTTGGCGGCATTTTAGGCCTGATCAATGCGCTTGTTGTCGTTAAATTGAGAATAACGCCATTTATAGCGACTTTAGGCATGTATTATATGGCGAGAGGCATTGCCTACTTGCTCACCAAAGGGCTTACGATTCGGGAAGTTGCCGAAGACTTTGGTGTATTCGGACAGTCAAAGATCGGTCCTTTTCCGGTTCCCTTTCTGGTGACGGTCGCAGTGGTTGTACTGTTTTTGATTTTAGAAAAAAAGCATTCCTTAGGAAAATATGCGGTTGCCATTGGCGGGAATCCCACAGCTGCCATGCTGTCCGGCATAAGAACCAACGCGATCATGATTCTGTTATATGTAATGGTCGGCCTATTCTCTGCTTTTGCCGGTGTTTTGCTGGCCTCACGTCTTGGAGTGGGGGACCCAAAATTAATGTATGGCTTTGAATTCGTTGTGATTACTGCTGTCATCGTCGGCGGCACCAGTTTAGCCGGCGGTGAAGGCTCTATTTTGGGGATGGTGATTGCGGCCTGTATCCTTCAATCCATTACGAGCGGTCTCAATATTCTGGGTGTCTTTAAATGGTGGCAACACGTCGTCAATGGCCTGGTATTGGCCGTATTTGTGTATGTCACCGTTGTCGTTAAGGCAAAATTTAAACACAGTTAAGCCAATGGTGGAGATCCTATCGAGTTGGATAGATCCGTTAAAATCAAATTTTGGAGTCGAAAATGAAAAGATATTGTTTGGTGTTGGAAATCAAGAAAGAGCATGTACAGGAATATGTTGAGGTACATAAAAGCGTTCACAAGACTCACTGGCGTACCCAGCTGGATGCACTAAGGGAGGCCGGGGCTCACAGCTGTGAGGTTTACATGTACAAGAATCTGGCCATTATTTTCTACGAATGTGAGGATATTGACGAAAGTTTCGCCAAACTGGGTGCTATTGAAGATAATATTAAATGGCAGGAAAACCAGGCCCCCTGGATTGCTGAAACACTTTCTTCCGGAGGTTCTGAGGGTGTTCCGACCGTTGAAAAAATATTCGACTTGAATCAGCAATTGGCAGGAAAGCTGAATCAATTTTAATTTTCTTGACAAAAGCGTTGCGGCAGTGTATGTGTTATAGCGTTATATAACACCGCACGCCCCAGATGGGCGTGGGCTTTTCCGAAAGAAAGGTGAAGACCAATGGATCTGCCGCAAATTGACCGCCAATCAGCAATTCCCATATATTTTCAACTCAAAGAAGCTATCTATGAGAAGATCAAAACCGGTGAATGGAAAATCGGGCAGCAAGTCCCTTCTTTGCGCCAAATTAGCTCTGAGCTGAAAATATCGCTGATGACTGCCCGCCAGGCGATTAAAGCCCTGGTCGACGAAAAGGTTCTGGCCATGCAACGCGGCCAGGGAACCTTTATTTTGGGGGCGGGTCTACGGGAAGACGCGACCATCATCTCATCATTCACAGCCGAGATGCTCCGGCAGGGTTTCAAGCCCACCTCAAAAGTACTCAAAAAAGAAACCATCCCTGCCCCTAAAAATGTAAGTGCGGCCTTTAATCTGCAACAAAGCTCACCGGTCCACCTGATTTCAAGGCTGCGCTATGCAGACGATTTTCCGATCGCACTGCAGCACGCCTTTCTTCCGGCCGACCTTTTCCCCGACCTGCTTCAAAAAGATATTGATGGATCTTTGGTATCCATTTTAGAAAATGACTACAGTACCCGCTTTCACCGTGGGACTCAAACGATTTCGGCAGGTCTGACAGGCAGGCAAGAATATCAACATCTAGAGTTGTCTCCCAAGACACCGGTTCTCTTTATCGAAAGAACATCTTTTTCTGAAGAACATAGACCGATTGAATTTTTAAGGTCGATTCATAGGGCCGACAAGTATACCCTGACCGTCAACCTTCGATCCGAGAGGAGGTAATTAATATGAAAGTGACGAAATACACCGGTATCCGCTACTGCATCAACTGCCGGGAGGAAACCGATCACACACTGATCTACCTGGATCAATACCTCAAGGCCGGCAAATGCAACGACTGCGGCGATGAATTCAACAACCGCGAAAATCTGTTGGATGCCTATATGAAAGATATGTTTGAACGATTTCTTTCGAAACCGTACCGGGTCACCCAGCAATACAGCTATATGCCAACAAGCCGCAAAAAGCATATGCTGATCTCATGCGAATTGATGAAAAGTTTTTTCAGCAAGCCTGCCCGGGAAGCACGCAATTTATCGCAGATCTGGCGCAAGCAGACTTTCAACAATCATCTGAACGGGCATACTGCTTGAAGCCAATTGACAAATTCATGGGCGCCTGGCAAAAGCCGATTACCATGGTAGAGCACACCGTCCATGTCACAGATATAGCCGATTTTTTGTCGTAAAGATTCCAGGATCATATGGTGTTACCTTCGGATAAAGATAGCCGGATAAGTGACGTCTATCACGCTCCCTGGCAGACAAGCACTACAGAAAAGCCCGCCAAAGCGTCCCCTACTCTCGCCGCATTTAATACGGTAAGGATTAGAGCGGATTAGCGTGATATTATTGTTAGGCCCTGGTCCAATAATCTAAAACCAACACCTTCTCCTTGTGAGGTTTCATCAGTTCAATGAGGGCCTTGTGTTCAGGATGTGGCAGGTATACCGCCCGATCTTCTTCACTGAGAAAGGTGACCTGAAAACAGTGGGTATAGCCCTCGGTCAGTCCTTCAACACTCATGTCAAGACCCCATTCAAAATCATAAATGACATCAATTTTGCTGGGCAGAGCGCAAAACGTATTTTGAATCTCTCTTACCTTTGCCTGCGGCGTCTCCTCTTTCCACTGGAAAAGAACGATATGGCGCAAAAGCATGGCCGGCCCCTTTTTTCGATGATGACGTTTCTGAACTGAAGGATTATTTCCCATCTTGTTTCTCCTCACCTTAAAATATATTGAGCACTTGAATTATATATGAATGGCTCCCTCGAATGCATCCAGAGTCGCTTCCATCATGGCTTCCGACAGGGTCGGATGTGCATGAATCGTATGGGCAATTTCTTCGTTGGTGCCTTCCAGGGTTTTGGCCAGGCCAAATTCGGCTATCATTTCCGTTGCTTCGGGACCCAGGATATGCGCGCCAAGAATTTTGCCATAGCGGGCATCGAAAATGACTTTCACGAAGCCGTGCTTGTGTCCGATGGCCCGGGCTTTGCCGCTGGCCGTAAAAGGAAACTTGCCGATTTTGATATGATGTGCTTTTTCACGGGCCTGCTTTTCGGTCAGCCCGATACTGGCGACCTGCGGTTGGCAGTAGGTGCAGCCCGGAAAGCTGCTGTAGTCCATGCCGAGCGTCTCTTTACCGGCAATCCGGTCGACGCAGACAATACCCTCATGGGATGCAATATGAGCCAGCCAGGGGGCACCGACGACATCTCCAATCGCATAAATTCCGGGAATGTTCGTACGCATAAATTCATCGACAACAATGGCACCGGCATCCGCCCGCACCCCGACAGCTTCCAATCCGATGTTCTCAACATTGCCCTGAACGCCGACAGCCACCAAACAGGTTTCGGCCTTCAGTTGCTGTTTGTCGTCACCGGTTTCGA
>JASFSK010000413.1:0-5008 GCA_050114455.1 Desulfobacterales bacterium
CGGGGGAATCGAGGTTAATGAAGAGACCCTGGCGGTTGAAGAAATTTGCAGCGCGGGTCCCGGCGGAAACTATGCCGATACCGACCTTACCAAAAAGTTTGGCGCTGACCAATGGCAGCCGACGCTAATGGACAGACAGGGCTACGAGGATTGGGCCGCCCAGGGTAAAAAGACGATGAAAGACCGCGTGATTGATAAGACCCGGGACATCATCGCTAATTTTGAGGGACCCATATCCAAGGTGCCCGAAGACACCAAGAAGAAGATCGCCGATATCCTGCAGGCCGCGGAAACCCGCGAGGCCGGCAAGGCTGAGGCGGGGGATAAATGAAATTGAAGGGTTCAGGGTTCAGAGGTTCAAAGGTTACAACCGATGATACGAGTAGCTTTGGGTTTTATCAACTCGGAGTGATGAACAATTTAAATTGATGTAGCGAGCCTTTTCTGTAGATGAGCCGTCCGAGAGGCTGCAAGCACTGGACGGCTCGAATCATTTGTACGAATCAACCTCCGGGAAGCTTAAAGTCTTCGTCATCTATCAGCGGCGCCTCTGACCAGGAATCTGGCCTGTCTGATTGAATAAAGAAACTTGACGATGTGGCAAAAAATCAAAATTTCATTATAGCGTCATTCCGGCGAAGGCCGGAATCCAGTAACTTCATAAAATTCTGGATGCTTGATCTGTCATCCCGGACTTGATCCGGGACCGGCATGACAAATTCGGAATTTTTTAGGTAGTCAACAAAGTTCTTCTATGTAGTTTCATACGAACACTAGATAATTTTTTTAACAATCCCTAAATGTTTACAAAACGGTTTAAAACTTATAGTCTTCATCTCGATTTGAATTTTATTAAGCCGAAAGTGCCCTAAAATCGACAATCCGGAAATAAGCAATCATGACCCAGCTAACCATCCTGCCCTTTAAAAAAAAGATCGACATGCAATCCGAGGAGACTGTCATGCAGGCGCTGCGCCGGGGAGGCTATGAAATCGAAGGCCCCTGCAACGGTCAGGGTATCTGCGGCAAGTGTAAAATCAGAGTGGAAGCCTCCACCGAAGTCCCGCAAACGCCCCATCGAAGTGTCTCTGAGATCGAGGCCCGGGAACAGGGCGTCCGCCTGGCATGCCGACTGATTCCTGCCCACGATATCACCGTGCACCTGCCGGATGATTTTTCAGTGGATGCCCGCATCCTCGAAGGTGAACATCTGGGGGGTATCGAAATCAAGCCCGCAGCCGTTGTGATTTTTAATAATGACGGGTACTGGATGACATATGCCGGCGGAAAAGCGGATGTCATCTTACAAAAATGGGAACAACATTTTTCTCCCAAAGGTCTGGCCATTGATGTCGGTACCACAACCCTGGTAGTGACCCTGTTCTGCCTGGTTACCGGCAAGGAGTTAGCGACCGCCTCCAGCATCAATCCCCAGACTAAGTTTGGCCATGATGTCCTAAGCCGCATCCAAAAAGGATCGACCGCAGCGGGGCTGGCCGAAGTGGCCGGTGTCGTCCGTGAAGAGTTAAACCGTCTCATCCGGGCGGCATGCAAACAATCAAATGCTGCTACGGACGAGCTACTCGACGCGGTCATCGGCGGCAATACAACCATGCTGACCCTCGCTGCCGCCATCGATCCGCAATCCCTCGGTCGTCTTCCCTTTACCGTGAACCTCACCGGAGGTGCTTCCTATGCCGCCAGGGACTTCGGCCTTGACATGAACCCGGCCGGCAGAGTCTATGTGCCGCCGATTGTGCACGCTTTTATCGGGTCGGATATTACCGCCGGTGTTCTCGCCTGCGGCTGTCTGGAAAAAGCAAAACCGTCGCTGTTTGTCGATGTCGGCACCAACGGCGAAATGGGAATCAACAGCAACGGCCGGTTCATCGTGGCCTCGACCGCTGCCGGCCCCGCTTTCGAGGGCATGGGTGTCTCCAGCGGCGTGCGCGCCGTCCCGGGGGCCGTCGAGGCCGCTCACTTTGACGGTCAATCCATCGACATCAAGACCATTGACGGCCAGCCGGCCAGAGGCATTTGTGGCAGCGGAATCATAGACATGGCGGCCGCCTTGCTCCGTGCAGGTGTTGTCGATCCGACCGGAAAAATGACAGCGCCAGACCTGAAAGATGGGCTCAAGGCGGCTGTCGCCGAACAGTTACAGCTTGTTGACAACCAGCCGGTGTTTAATATTGCTGACGGCGTCTGCTTCACCCAGGGCGACATCCGTCAGGTCCAGTTGGCCAAAGGGGCCATTCGCACAGGGATCGACATGTTGATGTCAGAGGCGAATGTGACGGTTGAAGATCTTGAGGACATCACCCTGGCCGGCGCCTTCGGCTATCACTTGCGACCTGACAGTCTGGCCGCCATCGGGTTGATACCGGAAGAACTTTCGCGCAAGGTCCGTTTCGCCGGGAATACGTCCAAAACCGGCTGCGCCATGATGCTTCTCGATGCCTCTTTGAGAAAATATCTCGAAACCCGGGTTCAAAGTGTTGAACACCTGCCTCTGGCGGAAAAAATAAGCTTTCAAGAGCTTTTCATTGAAAACCTGAATTTTCCAGCTTCGGATGACTCGGAATTGAAGATTGAAGATTGAAGATTTGCGGAGGTCGCTACGCTCCGTCGATTTAGTCTCTATGTAGATCAAATCATAATTTTGTTGGGTTCCGACCATGACCAAAGGGATACATAGATGTGCGATCATTTTGTAGGTTGGGTTGAGGAACGAAACCCAACAAATAGGCTTTTGGTCTCAACCCAGCCTACAAGAATAAAACGTTGCCGAAGAAATTCCAATCAACCTTTTTTCGGATCCTAGATTCGATTTTTTATTGCGTTTGATAGTACTCCGCAACTCATCTTAAGGGGTGTGCTGATTGGTTTTTAGAATTGACCCGCCGAAGGCGGACCTTAAATCTTCAATCTTCAATCAACAATATTCAATCTTTTTGGGGGGGAACATAGTTGAAGCACTTCGAATTTAAGTCACCGGCAGGATGGGTGCTCTTTCTCACCTGGCTGCTGTTCGGTTTGTACTACGTCAACCGCTTCAACTACTCTCCCATGATACCCCTTCTCAGGGCCGATCTGGACATCACCAATACCCAGGCCGGCTGGCTGATGGCCCTATTTTTCATTGCCTATACGATATTCCAGCTGCCCTCGGGATTTCTGGGCGATCGCTTCGGTCCCAAAAAGACGCTGACCTGGGGCGCCGTCATATCCATCGCCGGTAATCTTATTTTTAGTCAGGCAGCCTCTTTCGGTATTCTCGCACTTGGCCAATTGGTCAACGGCCTGGGTCAGGCCATGGGGTGGACCTCATCCCTGAAACTGATTGTCAGTTGGTTTCCGCGCTCACGGCGGGCCACCGCCATCGGCTTGTTCGCGACCAGTGTCACCGCCGGCAGCAGCGTCGGCATCCGGCTTTCCGGCTTCATCGGCGACCACCTGGGTTGGCGCAGTTCTTTCATCCTCCCGCCCTTGTTAATGGCGCTGGTCGTTGTTCTTTTTTGGATGAAGGTCAAAGATAATCCCCGCGAATATGGACTTCCCGATTTTGAAGACGAGGTCCTTCTGGAACAACAGATAGACAACGACCCCAGATCACGGTTGACCCTGGTTTTAACCAATCGCATTCTCTGGTCGGTCGCCCTGGTGTATTTTTGTTTTGTATACGTACAATTCGGTTGTCTGGTCTGGATACCGTCGTTTCTTAAGGAGTCCTATGCCATGTCTGTTGACCGTGCCAGCACGATAACCGCCCTTGTTTTGCTTCCCGGTGTTTTCGCATCTCCGCTGTCAGGCTTTTTATCGGACCATTATTTCGAGGGAAAGCGCAAGCCGCTCATTCTGATGGGAATGTTCATTCTGGCGGCATCGACCTTTCTGGTATCCCTCGAGATTGGTATTGTTCTGGCAGCCGGTTTATTGGCAATCGTTGGATTGATGATCATCATGCCGGACGTTTTATTGGCCGCCTACCCTTCGGATATTCTTTCGAGAAAGTTGTCGGCCACCGGCATGGGATTTTTGACGACATTCACCAGCATTGCCGGCATTATCACCACCCCGCTTTCAGGGAAGATCATCGATTCGTTTCATTCCTATGCAGCCGTGTTTTTATCTTTTGCAGCGGTTGCTCTGGCAGGCGCCATTTTGACCTTGTTTATCAAAGAAAAAAAATATTCACACCGACCGGCAAAATAATTTGCATTGGTCATCACAATGTCGAATTTCTATATTTTTCAAAATGTGAAACAAGGAGAGCCGACTCATGAAAATCACCACTATTCGCGCAACACCCGTTACCATCCCCATGGATATCCCATTTTACTGGTCCGTAGGACTTTATCCAGGAACGTCAAAAACAATCATTGAAGTCGAAACAGACGAAGGCCTTGTCGGACTTGGCGAATCGCCTTCCTGGGATTGTGCCGAGGTTATCAACAAGACCATGGCACCCCGCCTGATCGGACATGATCCTATCGACATCGCCGGCGCCGAATTGAAATGTGTGCCGGAATGGCGTGTGGTTCAGAATACAGACGATGCCTCTGTGGTTAAAGCTTTCGGCGGTATCGAAATCGCGCTTTGGGACATCCGTGGCAAAGCCTGGAACAAGCCGTTGTATGAATTGCTTGGGGGGGCTGTACGAAAACAAATTCCTTTCACCGAGTATTTTTGCTACCGGATTGAAAAGGACGGCCGCGGCGGTGAACGGTCACCCGAAGCAGTGACCGATTACTGTCTTCGAATGCAGGACGAACACGGTTCGACCTATTTCGAGGGCAAGCTCACTGTCGGTGATCCGGAGCTAGAAATAAAAACAGTTAAAATGCTACGTGAACGCCTTGGAGATAAAGCCATGATCCGCCTGGATTCCAACATGGCCTGGTCTTTGTCGACCGCACGCCGGGTATTGCGTGAAATCGAACCTTACAATATCCGCAATTATGAGGACCCGGTCGCTACCTTTGAGGAAATGGCACAGCTCAGAAAA
>JASFSK010000414.1:0-5003 GCA_050114455.1 Desulfobacterales bacterium
TATATTCACAGAAATCGTAGAAACCACGACCGGTGATTTCGGCCATATATCGAGATATCCTAAAAATAAAAGAAAAGGCGGACCACAATATGTTGTATCCGCCATTTTTTTAATTGTAATCGGTGAAGTAAAGATTAGAACTACAAATCCATCGTTTTTTGCCAGTGTCAGAAGTATAAATTGATAGCCGTAATCCACACTACGAGCATAAGCGTAAAATTATAGATTAGCCTGGCGAATTTACATTTTTCGTACCTCCCCAAAATTGTAGATTGGCAGAAGCAATGTAAAATTTTAGGTTTCATAGATGACGCATGCTATTCAATAACTTCTGCTGATTTTTGCTCACGTGCGTCATCCATTGGATATTTGGAAGCACGATCTACAAGCGGAAATGGATACAGACGATTGTAGCTGACATCCCCAAATTTTAGGCAAGCTGAAAATTATAAGTTGGGTGGTAAAATCTGCAGTTTCTGTAGTGCCGAATAATTGTGGACAGGTAGAAGTAATATTAAATTTGAGATTTTATGGATGCCCACGCTTGCCAATCTACATTATCCCCGGATTTTCATTCTAATGATTTGCCCTCAGTTCTATACTTACCTTATTTATTGCAGGATATAATTCACTATGAAAGGATTCACTTGTTGCCCGTATAAGTATAAAAATTATACGCTTTTTACAGAAAAAGAATATGTGTTTACAATTTACACGCCAATAGCTATTTTCTAAGCGAATACTCATAAAACTACCGGTGAATTGATTAATAGGAATAAACCCATGCGAAAATCTGAAAGTAGTTTCAGAACTGGGATGCAAACATCGCCATGGATCATTGTAGGATCAACGGCTATTTTGTTGATCGTCGTGATGGTTTTGGCTTTTCAGAACACCAACCGGGAAAAACGTTATATGTCACAACTGCTCACCGCCAAGGGTGCGGCGCTGATCCGTGCAGTGGAGGCCGGTGCCCGAACAGGCATGATGGGCATGATGTGGGGTGGCCGGCAGATCCAGCAATTGCTGGAGGAGACCGGGCGGGTGCCGAATGTACGCTACATGGCCGTGATTGATAAATCTGGGCGAGTTCTGGCTCACAGCGACCCTTCGAAAATAGATCAGCCTTTTGACCCCAATCGCCGTATAACACACCTCGGGCCGGACGAGCATGAAAATTGGGAACTGGTTACTTTGAACAACGGACAGCGGATATTTGAGGTCCACCGACATTTTCGCCCAATTAATACAGACAGTGATCAACGGATCCGTCACATGCAAGGCATGATGAGACGCCATAGGATGATGATGGAACAGTCAGATGACTGGTTTTCACCTGAAAAACGGCGACAACTTTTAATTATCGTCGGTATGGATGTTACCCCATTTGAGGAAGCCATTCGGAGCGATATTCAAACCACCGTAATATTGTCTGTGGTGATGATTCTTTTGGGATTTGGTGGATTTATTTCTTTATTTTGGCTTCACAGTTACCGTGCTGCAAGGAGGTCTTTGCAGGACACCAGCGCATTTGCAAACGAAGTGGTAAGTCATCTTCCAGTTGGACTGATCGCCACTGACCGATCTGGGCGGGTCACTTTTTTTAATTCAGCGGCTGAGCAAATTACTGGCCTACATAGGGGTCTTATTCAACACCAGAAACCGGATGAGCTTTTGCCGGAGGGATTATGCGGAGTTCAAGAGCAACTTGATCGGGGGGAAACCGTCACCGAGCAGGAAATGGAATGTTTTTTTGCTCCTAACAAAACCATCCCGCTCAGCATTAGTGCCGTCAGCATTGCCAATGAGAGTGGCGAATTTTTAGGCCAAGTGTTGATTATGCGGGATTTGAGTGAAGTCCGCCGTTTGCAGGATGAAGTCAGACGACAGGAAAAATTAGCTGTAATGGGCGGATTGGCAGCGGGTGTCGCACACGAGGTTCGCAACCCATTGAGCTCCATTAAAGCTCTGGCCACCTTTTTTGCCGGTGAATTTGAAGATGGCAGCGAATCCCATGAAGCTGCAAAGGTAATGGTTCAAGAAGTAGATCGGTTAAACCGGGTGATCACCGAATTGCTGGAATTTTCACGACCGACCGATTTGAAAAGACAAGCCAGTGACGCCGGGCAACTGATATCCCATTCGATCCAATTGGTCCAGCGAGATGCCGCTAACAAGCACATCGATATCAAGGTAAATACAGCTGACGATATCTGCTCTGCCTGGATCGATCCGGACCGGCTCACACAGTGCCTGCTCAACCTGTATTTGAATGCCATTCAAGCAATGGAGGACGGTGGCACCCTGGCCGTAACTTGCAAGCCAGGTGAAGCCGGGAATTTTACTATTGTCGTCAGCGACACCGGCAGCGGCATACCTGGCGATCAATTAAATAAGATCTTTGACCCCTACTATACAACTAAAAGTAAAGGAACTGGGCTGGGGCTTGCCATCGTTCAAAAAATTGTCGAAGCCCATGGGGGAGACACGACGGTGCGCAGCACAACCGGTAAAGGGACTTCTTTTTCGATCAGCATTCCCTGTGAACGAGAAGAGACTGCCGGAGGGCAAAATGACAACACCTAAAAAAACTAAAATTTTAGTTGTGGATGACGATCCCGGGCATTTGATTTCTTTAAAGACCATCATTCGAAGCTGGGGCTATGGCGTTGAAACTGCCGATGACGGCAGTGTCGCAGTTGAACTGGTCAAATCCACACCGGTGGATTTGATATTGATGGACGTGCGCATGACCAAGATGAGTGGTATCGAAGCCCTCAAGCAAATCAAGGTGTACAACCCCACCATTCCAGTTATTATCATGACGGCCTATTCGTCCGTGAATTCAGCTGTGGATGCGATAAAATCGGGCGCCTACGATTATCTGATAAAACCTCTGGATTTCGAGGTTTTGAAGCTGACCATCGAGCGAGCTAGCGAGCACGCTGGGCTAAAGGAAGAGAACCGGGCCCTCAAAGAACACTTACGTTCAGACTATGACATCGCTAACATCATTGGCCGTAGTCAGCCGATGATAGAACTGTTGGAAATGATGTCTATGGTGGCCCCTTCCGAAGCGACCGTTTTGATAACAGGCGACAGCGGCACTGGCAAGGAACTGATCGCACGGTCGTTGCATTTCAACAGCCCGCGCAAAGACAAGTCTCTGGTGGTGGTCAATTGTGCCGCCATCACCGAAACCTTGCTGGAATCGGAGCTTTTCGGCCACGAAAAAGGTTCGTTTACCGGTGCAGACAAACGGCGTGAGGGCCGATTTATGCAGGCCAACTGGGGCACCATCTTTTTGGACGAGATCGGCGAGACATCTTCCACCATGCAAGCCAAATTGCTACGAGTCCTCCAGGAAAAAGAGATTCAGCGGGTGGGCGGCGATGAAATACTTAAGGTGGATGTGCGCATCATTGCAGCCACCAATCGGGACCTGGAACAGGAGGTCGCTGAGGGGAAATTTCGCGAGGATCTTTTTTATCGTCTGAACGTAATGACGCTTGCCGTGCCGCCTTTAAAAGAAAGGCGGGATGACATTCCCTTATTGGCTCAGCATTTTTTGAAAAAATTCGCCGATAAAAACCGCAAAACGATTAAAGGCTTTGTTCCCCTGGCCATGGATATGTTGGTTAATTACGACTGGCCCGGCAATGTCAGGGAACTGGAAAACGCTATCGAGCGAGCGATCATTTTGGCCACCGGTGAACACATCACCGAGACGCAGCTGCCGCTAAACATTACGGAAAAGTATGATGATCTGGAGAAGCGATCAACGGGCGCAACCCAGATATTGAACGGCACCCACTCCCTGGAAGATATAGAAAAGGAGGCTATCCTGGCCGCTTTGAGCGCCAGCGACGGCAACAAGTCCGAAGCCGCCCGACGGTTGGGGGTTACCCGCAAAACGTTGCACAATAAATTGAAAGCTTATGGATTGGGTTCCAAATAGGACACTTTCTCCCGATCCTATAGATCACTCGCCTCTCTCCCCGTCACTTATACCGATAATGGCCCTCAGCACACCGGGTCATTTTTACACGCCTGCCGGTTGCAGTGGCAGAGTGGCGCACACCATCCAAACAGACAACATCTGAATATTCTATAAATTCCAATTGGTTAAATCGATGCAAGAGGAGCGCCACATTCAACTGGCACATCTATTGCTCTTCTTTATAACGAAACCGCTATTTACACTGAAACCGGTATAAGACGATCGATTCTATCGCAGAAAGGATACGCGAAAATGAACCGAAAAACTTCAACCTTTCTCAGCCTTGGTGTTTCCGCTATCTTGATTGCTGCCGCGATCTGGCTGCTTTACAGACACAGCGCCAGCATGTGGATGGGCAGCGGTCGGTGGGGTATGGGTTATCATCACATGATGGGAGGCGGTATGGGTATCGTCATGATTATCTTTTGGGCCGTTCTTATTGGTGCGTTTGTTCTGCTGACTTCCGGTGTGATCAACGGCATCCGTGGTTCCCAAGCAAACCATGATGACTTACGAAAGCCTTTAGAGATTCTTAAGCAGCGCTATGCACGCGGTGAGATCGACAAGGCTGAATACGAGGATAAACGTCGAAGTTTATCAATATGAGAGGTGTGCCATGACTGTTACAAGTACCGAACATAATTTTGTCGATCCGGTATGTAGCATGAAGGTTGCCAAGGGCAGCAAAGTGCCGTCCTTTGTATTTGAATCGAAAACCTATCATTTTTGTGCCGATTCATGCCGTAAAGCTTTTATAATAGATCCGGAAAAATACCTGAAAGCCAAAACAACAAAGCGTAAAGGTTTCTGGGACCGTTATTTGGATCGGTTGAACAAGGCGACGGGGGGTAAACCACCGTGTTGTCACTAAAACTATAAATTTGCCCATAGAAGGGAGAGCATAATGGAAAAACGAACGTATACAGTTCCGAAAATATCTTGCGGCCATTGCGTGGCCACAATTCAAAATGAATTGAATGAAATTGCTGGTGTCACAAAGACA
>JASFSK010000415.1:0-5002 GCA_050114455.1 Desulfobacterales bacterium
GAATTGGTCTGTTCTGCTGGACCTCCGGATCTAATTTTGCTGGGAATCATGTCAGCTGAGGGAGATAGCCGGAAAATCTGCCGGCGCCTGAAGACCGATGACATTACCGGAGAAATCCCCGTCATCCTGCTCAGCGGCCAGCGGAAAATCATAGAAGAGACGGGATTGCTTGAGATGGGTGCGGCGGATTACATCCTGACACCCATCTATCCGCCTATCTTAAGAGCGCGCCTGAAGACCCACCTTGCGTTGAAACATAGCTTGGAAAAGCTCCACGAAGCCAATAACATCATAAAGACCCATGATGATAAGCTGGAAGACGAGTTAAATGTCGGTCGAAAAATCCAGCTTAGCATGCTGCCGTCGGAATTCCCGACATTTCCGGACCATGACGAGTTTGACGTCCATGCCGTCCTGCATCCGGCACGCGAATTTGGCGGTAATTTTTATGATTTCTTTTTCATCGGCGAAGACCGCTTCTGCTTTAACATCGGCGACGTCTCCGGAAAATGCATCCCGGCCGCCTCATTCATGTCGATAGCAAAATCCATTATCAAATCCAGGGCGGGAGATGATTTCTCGACTGCAAGTATCCTGACCCACGTCAACGAAGAACTTTGTGAGGTCAATAAAACTGCGACGTATGCGTCCCTTTTCATGGGTATTTTGAATATCAAAACCGGACTGCTGGTACACACAAATGCCGGACACAAACCACCTTTTCTCAAGCGCGCGAAAGGAGCTCTCGAACAGCTGGACAGATTTCACGGCCCGGTCATCGGCGCGATCAAGGGCCTGGTATATAAAGAAGACAAAACCGTATTGTCCAAAAATGACATGTTAATGACCTATACCGACGGGGTCACTGCGGCCAGAGACAAGGCTGGCCGTCCGTTTTCCGATCAACGTCTGGCTGATATCATATCTTCACATGAGTTTCAAACCGCAGAGGATATGGTGCAAGCGACGGTGTCAAAGGTGTTGGCGTTTGAAAACAAATCGGAACGGTTAAACGATCTGACCGTACTGGCAGTTCAGTTTCTCAGAACGCCACAAGAGACCACCGGGCCCAAGCTGGAGCTGACGGTTCCAAATCATGTGTCTGAAAACGCGCGGGTCAAACAACATTTTGACACATTTGCCGAGCATTACAACATACCCAAACAGGTCCGCTTAAAAATGCATGTGGTGTTCGATGAGCTGTTAACCAATATTATTTCTTATGCCTACCCGGATGGTAAGGAGCATGATATCGGCATCAAGGTAGAATTATCGGCAGACCGGCTGAAGGTATCGATGGTGGATGACGGAATCCCATTTAATCCACTGGGTGTTGAGACGCCCGACACGGATCTGCCGCTTGAGGAGCGAGAAATCGGCGGTTTGGGAATTCATCTGGTTCGCAGAATGATGGACAAGGTTTCTTATCGACGCCGTATCGATAAGAATGTAATTACCGTCTATGAATACCTGGAAGTGGACAACGAGTAAATGCCTCATTTTAGACCTGGGCAATAGACTTTAACTGGTCACCTTTCTTCTGAATTTTTTACTCTCAACTTTAGGTGTCCCACCTTCCGAAGATTGCTTGCTTGGCATCGATGGTTTGGGCTGTTCACGACGGGAGACTGGTTTCCGTTGCCCTTTCTCCCCCGCCTTGGTGCTCTCAATGCTTGCATGGGCCGCCATCCGTTTGTCGGCCGACGCCTTTTTTGCTGTTATCATCCTCAGTTTTTGGCTTTCCGTTGGATGTTTTCCGGCGAGGGGCTGTCGCCGGCGAACGTCTTGATGCCGTATTTCCACTTCCCTCCGGGGCGTAGGCCCTGGCAGCCCCTCCGGGCCGGAGGCCGCATTCAAACGCCTTTGCTCTCGACCCGTAAAAATATTCTTGACGTCGGTTATAACCAAATACAGCGCGGGAACATATAACAAGGTTAGCACGGTAGCAATCAACAGACCGAAGCAAATACTCACCGCCATGGGGATCAAAAACTGGGCCTGAAAACTGCGCTCCAACAGCAGAGGGAAAAGCCCGGCGATGGTGGTGACGGACGTGAGCAGAACCGGCCGGAACCTTGCTTTACCCGATTCAATCACGGCCTGACTGATATCCACGCCACTGCGCAAGGCCCGGTTGATAAAATCAATCAAGATTAGGGAATCATTGACGACAATTCCGGATAAGGCCACAATTCCGAAAATGCTGACAATGGTAAATTCCATGCCCATTACGAGATGACCGAGTATGGCCCCAATCAAGCCGAAAGGGATGGCCATCATAATAATTACCGGTTGAATATAGGATCGAAACTGACTGGCTAGCAAAAGGAAGATCCCCATCATGGCCAGGAGATAGCCGCTTTTAATGCTGTCGAGAGATTCGCTGGTCCGCTTGGCCTGGCCTTCAAAATCATAAACGATCCCGGGATAACGCTCGGCGAGGGCCGGCAGAAAATTAGTCGCTAAATCATTGGTAATGACACTCGCATTGGCAATGGCTGCATCAATATCGGACAAAACGGTGATGGTTCGCTTACGGTCCACCCTGTTGATGACGGAATAAGCTCTACCGGGTGTTATATCAGCGACTTCTTCAATGGGAATTTCACGGCCATCCTGGGTGCGAATGCGCATGTCTTCAATCCCGGCCAAACTGTGCCGTTCTTTGTCGGCATAGCGAACCATGACCTTGACATCGTTTCTATCCCGCTGAATGCGCAATGCTTCTTCGCCGTAAAATGCTTGACGAATTTGTCGGGCGAGATCACGCATGGTAACGCCAATGGAGCGGGAGCCTTCCTTTATCCGAATTTTTTTCTCCTGTTTACCCGGCTTAAAATTGTTGGAAATATCAAAGGTGCCGGGATAGGTTGCCAATTCCATTTCCAACTCGGCGGCAGCCTGCTTGAGTTGATCGAAGTTCTGACCACTAAGCTGGACCTCGATGGGATTGCCGGCCGGTCCGCCCTCCAGAGTGGCAAAAGTAAGCCTGTCAACTCCCGGGATTTCTCCGATTAAATTGCGCCATTTGTTCACAATGGTATGGGTTGAAACATCCTCCCGGTGTTCTGATGATGCCAGCTCGAGCCAGACTTGCCCGACATGACCGCCGTATTCAGGTGGTTTCCAGTCACGCCGGGGAATGGCTCCGACAATGGAAAAAGTGTTTTTGACCAACTTGCCGTTGGCTTCAGAAAATTCGGGAAGGGACGTATTGAGCTCGAATGATTCTTTTTCAAGATACTCGATGGTCTGTTCGGTTAAATCGTATGGTGTACCCAGCGGATAGATGACTTCAGCCACGATCCAGTCACTTTCCCCCTTGGGAAAAAAAACAAATGGAACGTATCCGCCGGCGATGATTCCCAGACTGATAATCAATACCCCAATGCCAATGGACAGGGTAAAATATTTGTTTCTCACCACATATTTGATTGCCGGTGAATAAAGCCGGTCGATGGCGGCGTGCATGCCCTGATCTAATTTTTTCCGCACGCCTTCATGCCAGGAAGTGACTTTACGTTCCTTTTTTTCGGATTGTTTCAGGGCGTGGTTCAAATGGGAGGGCAGTATGATCAGGGCTTCACCGAGAGACACGATCAGGATTATGATGACCGCCAAAGGCATGACCGCAATAAATTTGCCCATGATGCCGGCGATAAACAGCAGTGGGGAAAACGCCACCACCGTCGTGCTGACCGCCATTACCACCGGGCCGCCAACTTCCTTTAGACCGTCGACAACCGCCGCTGCAGGAGATTTGCCCCGGCTGTAGTGCGAGTAGACATTTTCACCGACAATAATGGCATCGTCTACCAAAATACCAAGGGTCATAATAAATGCGAAAAGCGAGATCATGTTGATGGTTTGATCAAAACCGCTCAACACCACAAAAGCAGCCATGAAAGATATGGGTATCCCAAGCGCCACCCAGAAAGCCAGACGTAGATTCAAAAAAAGGGCCAGGGCAATGAAAACCAGCAGTATGCCCTGAAAGCCGTTTCGCAGCATCAGATCAATGCGGCTCTCCACCATCGTGGATATATCCCCCCAGATCTCAAAGTCCAGCTCTTCGGGAAGGTCACGTTTTAATTTATCTACATAGCTGCGTGCAATTTTGGCAATTTCAATGCTATCCTGCTCGCTGGTTCGGCTCACCTGGACGATGACTGCCGGCTTTCCGTTGAAGCGGGTCTTGATATCTAAATCTTCGAATCCGTCGATGACATTGGCAACCTGCCCGAGTCTCACGACGGTGCCATCGCTCAATGTAATCAAAGGAATTTTTTCAAACTCCTGTCCGGTATAAAGCTGACCTTTGGCCCGAATCAGGATCTCCCCCTGGTCTGTTTTGATTTTGCCGCCGGGAAGATCGAGGCTGCCGGCACGAACTGCGCTGACGACCTCATCAAATGAGATACCGTAGCGGCGTAAATTTTCCTCGGACACTTCCACGGCGATCTCATATTCACGGACCCCGATAAGATCGATCTGAGTAATGGACTCGGGCTGCTTGAATCGAAAGCGCTTCAGGATCGAAGCAATGATGTCCTGCCATCCGCCGGAACCTTGATCGTCGGCCGCTTTGGCGGCAAACAGGTCATCTCGGATTCTCTCGGCGATTTCGCGCATTCGCTTCTCGGGCAATTGGCCGTAAATCGCCACCGAGATGGTCGGATCCTGTCTGATGATCTCCATCACCAGCGGTTCCTCGGCCTCTTCCGGAAAAGTGTCGATCCGATCTACCTCAGCTTTTATCTCATCTAAAATTTTCTGTACATCCGAACCGGTTTCGAGTTCTGCAATGACCTCTCCCGCTCCTTCACGCGCTGTGGAGCGAAGGGTCTTAATGCCTTCAATGCTCTGAATTTGTTCTTCTATCTTGATACAAATGCCCTCTTCCACCTCCTCCGGACTGGATCCGGGGTAAAGAACCGAAACAACGATCATGTCCAGCGAAAATTGAGGAAACATTTCCCGCCGCATCTTCATGACGGTAAAA
>JASFSK010000416.1:0-4994 GCA_050114455.1 Desulfobacterales bacterium
AAGATATTATGAAGTGTAACTTATTGATTTAATTGGCGTCCCCAAGGGGATTTGAACCCCTGTTGCCGGCGTGAAAGGCCGGTGTCCTGGACCAGGCTAGACGATGGGGACGTAAGTATGTCGCATCGGGCATGGCGCAGAGCGCAAAGTGTTCATAACCGATTAACGGCTTTGCATTATGCGCTTGGCGCTTTGCTCTATGCTATCTATGATGGTGGGCCGTGCTGGGCTCGAACCAGCGACTCTCTGCTTAAAAGGCAGATACTCTACCGACTGAGTTAACGGCCCTTTCGAAATGCTCTTTGTAATTCCATTCTCTATCAATGTCAATAAAAAATAGCGAATATTTTGATTATTTTCGCCAAAATTCCGGGACAACCAGGATAATCAGAGTAAATATTTCGAGCCGACCCAGAAGCATACACCAGATCAGCAGCCATTTCCCGAGAAAAGGTATTTGAGCATAATTTTCAACAGGTCCGACCATGCCGAAACCGGGCCCGATGTTTCCAATACAGGACGCAACGGCTGTAATAGAGGTGGTGAAATCTGCGCCCAGACCTGCCAGTAAAATCGAACTCAAGGCAAATAGTCCCACATAAAGGACCAGAAATCCGAGGACACTGCGCATGACGTCATCCGCGACCGGTTTGCCGGCAATTTTTATGTGGGTCACCGCATGGGGATGAATCAGTGAGAAAAGCTCTTTGTAGCAATATTTAAAGCAAAGCATAATTCTCAGACATTTCATGCCGCCGCCGGTGGATCCAGCCGATGCACCTAGAAACATCAACAGCAATATGATTAGTTGGGACATCACCGGCCATTGTTCGTAGTCGGCAGTGCCGTAACCGGTGGTGGTAATGATAGAAACCACCTGAAAGGCACCGTATCTTAGTGCTCCGCCGATGGTTTCATACACCCTGCCGAATATATTCAAGCTCACCACCAAAGTTGTCAGGGCAACCGCCCCAATGAAGAATCGGCATTCGGAATCCTGCCAGAATGCCAGGGCATTGCCCCGCAGCATCTGGTAGTGCAGTGAAAAATTGATGCCGGCCAGAATCATAAAGAATATGAACACGCAATCAAAATAAACACTACCGAAAAATGCCACCGAAGAATTTTTGGTTGAAAAACCGCCTGTGGGCATGGTGGTGAAGGTGTGGCAAAGAGCATCATAGAGGTTCATGCCGCCGAGCATGAGCAAGATTACCTGGGCCAGGGAAAGGAGCGCATACACTTTCCACAGGATCATGGCGGTATCCCGGATTCGGGGCTTTAGTTTGTCCGGAACGGGGCTGGGGACTTCCGCTTTGTAAAGCTGCATGCCGCCGACGCCCAAAAAAGGGAGGATGGCCACCGAAAGGACGATGATGCCCATGCCCCCCAGCCACTGGATGAAGCTGCGCCAGAAAACAAGTCCTTTAGGCAGACTTTCAATGTTTGTAAGAATCGAGGCACCCGTGGTGGTAAACCCGGAAACCGATTCGAAAACGGCATCCGTGAAGGTAAAATAGCCGTCTCCCATATAAAACGGCAGTGCACCGAACAATCCCACTGCCGTCCAGCCAATCGCCACTATGGCCATGCCCTCGCGCTGGTTGATGATTTCCGAGCGGGCTTTTCGAAAAACCAAAATGAGAATTAGACCGACGGATACTGTGATGATAAGGGACAGGATAAGCGGCACCAGGTTTTGATCACCGAAGTAAAGACCTGCCATCAGGGGAAACATCATGGTCAGCCCGAAAACAAGCAACAGCACCCCGAGAATTTTCAGGATAAACTGCCAGCCCATTTAGAAATACTCCAGTTTAACAGAAAGAATTTTTTCGACCTTGGGGATGGCCTGCCTGCGAGAAAAAATAATGACCCGGTCCTCCGGTTGGATCACACTGTCACCGCTGGGGATGATGATGTCATCCTGGCGGATGATGCCGGCCACCATCGCTCCTTTGGGAAAGGAAATCTTTCTGAGCGGTTTGTCCACGATGCCCGAAGTTTCAAGCGCCAGGGCCTCCATAACCTCGGCCTGCTCTCCCTTGATGGATATGTCTGAAAGCACTTTGCCGCGGCGGATGTGCCGCAATATCGTGTTGACCGCCGAAAGCCGGGTGCTGACGACCTGCTCGATACCGATGGCTTTCATCAAAGGAAAATAGCTGAATTTACTGATCTTGGTGATGGCTTTTTGGGTCCCCATTCGTTTGGCCAGAAGGGAGGTCAGAATATTCGTCTCTTCGTTGTTGGTCAGCGTAATGGCCACGTCGATATCTTGAATATTTTCTTCGGCCAAAAGGTGCTGGTCAGAGCCGTCGCCGCACAGAACAATGGTTCGATTCAGCTTTTCGGCCAGCTGGGTGCAGCGATCTGGATTGCTTTCAATGATCTTGCAGTAAATTCCATTGTTTTCCAGGCTGCTGGCCAGACGAAATCCGAGGCGGCCGCCGCCGATGATCAATGCCCGGCTCATCGGCTGATGGTTTTTATCAAAAATCGACAGGGCTTTTTGAAGCTGATCTTTCTCGCTGATAAAATAAACCAGATCACCGGGCATCAAATAATCATCTCCCCTGGGGATGATCAACTCTTCGTCACGCACCACAGCAGCGATGAGCAGTCTGGTGCCGGTAATTTTGTCTGGAATTTCCGAAAGCTTGATGCCGGCCAGCCGCGAGTCTTTATCCAGATAGATACCGACAAATTTTATTCGGCCGTCGGCAAACTCACCCACATCGGCAGCCCCCGGCACACTCATCAAACTTTCAATTGTCTTGACCACTTCAATCTCGGGATTGATGATGGTGTCGATGTGGGGAGAATTATCACGGAAATGATCGTGATATTGATCGAAATCACCATCGCGCACGCGTGCCAGTTTTTTGGTCGACGGCGACAGCATGTTGGCCACCAGGCACGCAACCAGATTGGCTTCGTCGCTGTCGGTGACGGCAAGAATGAACTCGGCCTGGCTGATCCCGACCTCTTCCAATACCACCGGGCTGCTGCCTGATCCTTGCACAACCTGGACATCCAGATTGTCGGACACCCGTCGAATGGCATCAGCGCTTTTGTCGATCACCACCACATCTTTATTTTCAAGTGCCAGGTGGCTGGCGATATGAAATCCGACTTCACCTGCTCCGACAATGATAATTTTCAACGATTGGGCCTCCTGCCTGTCATGGGTGACATGCCCCGATGGATGGTTTTATCAATTCATAAGCCACCGGCATCGATCAAGTTTGTACGCTGAAGCATGCTCTCGCCGTATCGGTGGAACCTTTTAAATTCTCTTCCCGCTAAATCGGGGAGGCCTATGAATTGAGTCATTGAAAGTAATTATCCAGGTCCGGAAAGCCCGGTTTTGACTTAAGCCCAGCAGGCATGATTCAGAAATATATAATTGAATAAACTGCCGCGCGGCAAGCCGCGGAGTATCAAGGTATGATAAATTCTATCCTAACGCAGCAAGCTGCGGGGAATTAAACCCAGCAGATTTCGCAGTCTCTACCCGACATTCATTGTAATCTGTGTAATCTGCGAAATCTGTGGATTAAATCCAAACTCCGACTTCCGCCTTCCGACTTCTGATCATTACAAGCTCCTACCCCTAACCTATCCGCCATGCCCGATGCGCTCTGCTTTATCATTCCGCATTCCCAATTCCAACTTCCGCCTTCTCTTTTATGCTGCCTCCCCAGGCAAGCAGATTTTCAGCAATAAACTCGATGACCTGCTGATGGGTTTGGCGCCCCTTGCCCTCGACCGTCAGCGGTTCGCCGAACTTAAAATACAACGTTTTACGGGGATCGATGGGCCCCATGTCTTTAATCCATTTCCCGTTGTGTTGAAAATCGGTTTTAATGGCAACGGGGACCACGGGTACGCCGTTTCTCGATGCCAGTTTAATCCCCAGGGTGTTGAACCCTTCGATGTCAAACTCGACGCTTCGGGTGGCCTGGGGGAATATGATAATAGAGCCACCAGAGGAAATGAATTTGCTGCCCTCTCTTATCACCACTTTCAGATCATCCCGGGGGTTCTGGCGGGATACGGCTATCAGCTTCAGCGCTATGAAGATATGCTTGATAACCGGATAGTGGCGCAATTCTTCTTTGATTACAAACGTCACACGGTTAAAGGCCAGGGCGATTCCCGGAAGAATGAGCGTTTCCAGAAGACTCATATGATTGGCGATGTAAACCATGGGTCCGGATCGCCGGGATACCGCCTCCAGCCCGGATATATTGACCTTGCCCCCAACCGATTCGACAATCTGAACGATTCGGTGGGAATACCGGGCCCAGCGCTCGTCGTTAAGGCCACCCCGTCGGCCGACAATGCTGGCATGGGTGAGAATTTTGATCAGGCGAAGATAATAGATGGCGTTCAGCCAGCCGGGAAAATAATTTCCGGCCATGTTTTGCCCGGCTGGCGTTTGATAACCGTACTCAGTTCTTAGAAGACGCATGTATTGATCATTTTCCATTACGGATCGAACCTTGTCTGATAAATGATAGTTTGGCAACCTATATCAGATAGAATCCGATTTCGCCAGCGCCAATCTTTCACCGCCAATCGCAATGACGTTTCAACCAAAATTGACCGGCTAAACCGGCGTTTGCCAACCAGGCTGCGGGTATGAAGATGACCCCTGTAAAGGGGCCGCTGCCAGCTCTCCTGGTGACCGCCGATTTGGAACTCCCTGTGCTCAAGTTCACAATGACGGTGATGTATTGGCCCTAATATTTTTCCTTAAAGAAATTGAGAATGGACTGGATTCGAATATATATTTTGGGACAGGATTGACAGGATTGCATAGATATAAGACGGGGCCGCTGGCCGCATGCCTCCAGTCTGATCGTAGCAAAAACTTTGGAAATCCGTAGGGCGGGACACCGTGCCCGCCGGCTTCAGTTCATGGCGTTCGCAAAGATATGAATGGCACGGTGGTCGACCCCAGTGCATTTCATGTGTAAAATCGACAT
>JASFSK010000417.1:0-4994 GCA_050114455.1 Desulfobacterales bacterium
CCCGGCCACGCGAGATTCGAGCACAATTTCGCGTGCCGGCGTCACCGTGCCCATGGCCGCCACGATAATCCGCTCTTGTTGGGGATGGACCTTGATTACCTGCACCAGGGGGAGTGTTTGGGGCGGTGGACGCCGGCGAGCCTTGGGTGCGGATTTGCTGATATAAGCGGCACCTGCAATACCGACCGTGATCAAGGCAATCGAAAGCACGATATTGATCACCCAACGACGCCGGCTGTTTGATACACCATTCCTAGTTGATTTTGACTTGCTGGATTCCTTCGCTGGCATTGACATGCCCTTATTATAGTACCGTTAGCGGATTCTATCAATCCTTGCGTAATTTTATACTCCCGCCATGAGATTTCCGACCTTTTTTGAGAAATTGGAAGGATCATCGACCTTGCCGCCTTCACCGATGACCGCCAGATCAAGCAGCAGATAGATGTAGTCGTCGAGCTTTGGATCGTCTTTATCCGCCTCAAACATACTTAGAATTTTATCCATCACCGGATGTGACATGTTAAGCTCCAGAGCACGTTTGTTTTCCGGTACCTGCTGGCCGGTGGACTTAAGGATCTTTTCCATGTAGCCGCTCATGTCATAGGTGTCCCCGGACAGACAGGCGACCGAATCGGTCAGGCGGGTAGAGGGACGAACTTCTTTGATGGTGTCTTCCAACTTTGCCCGTATATGCTTGAAGAGGGTTTCATACTTGTCCTTTTCCTTGTCGTCGACCTTGTCGATATCGAGATCACCTTTTTCTGCACTTCTGAGCTTTTTGCCGTCATACTCGCTCAGCGCCTGGGTAACCCATTCGTCAATCGGATCGGTCATCAGCAGGACCTCGAAATCTTTTGACTTTAGCTGTTCGAGCAGGGGGCTGTTGATCAGAGCCGACATATTTTCTCCGGTGATGTAGTAAATTTCTTTTTGGTCCGGCGACATATCCTCCACATACTGTTTAAGCGACTTCAATTTTCCGTCTGATTTGGTGGTCTTGTAGCGCAACAGGTCGGCAATTTTATTTTTGTTTTCAAAATCAGTGTGGACACCGACTTTAAGCACGGTGCCGAATTCGTTCCAGAATTTTTCATACGTTTCCGGCTCCATTTCTTTAAGCAGATCCAAAAGCTTTTTAACCAGGTTGCGGCGAATATTGCGCACCAATCGATCCTGCTGCAGGATTTCCCGGCTGACATTGAGGTTGAGATCCGGTGTTTCGACGACGCCTTTGACAAACCTGAAATAGTCCGGCATCAGTTCTTTGCAATCGTCCATTATAAATACACGTTTACAGTAGAGACGTACGCCGTGTTTGGCCTCGGGGTTGAAGATATCAAAAGGTGCCTTGGACGGCAGGTATAACAGGGCCGTATATTCAGTGGTTCCCTCCAATTTGATGTGCAGCTTTTCCAGCGGGGGATTCCAGTCATGGCTGATATGCTGGTAAAATTCTTCGTGCTCTTTGTCAGTGACATCGGCCTTATTCTTGGTCCAGATGGCTTTCATGGAATTGAGGGTTTCTTCCTTAACGACTTTGCGAGTAGTCTCTCCAATGGGTTTGCCGTCCTTGTCTTTAAGCTGCTCTGCTTCGGGGATCGGTTCGTCTTTTTCAACATCCATGACAATCGGATAAGCGACAAAATCTGAATGCTGCTTTACAATATTGCGAACGGTCCATTCGTCGGTAAAATCTGGATCGTCTTCCTCCTTTTTTTTCAAATCCAAGGTAATACTGGTGCCCCGTCCGCTCTTTTCTGCTTGGGCAATGGTGAATTCTCCATCGCCATGGGATTCCCATCGTACGGCGGGATCACCGTTTGCGGATTTTGTCAGCAAGGTTATCTTATCGGCCACAATAAACGAACTATAAAAACCGACCCCAAATTGACCAATCAATTCCGGGGTGAGGGTCGCTTCCTTGTTAAGCTGTTTCATGGCTTCGAGAAAGTCATTGGTGCCGCTTTTGGCTATGGTGCCGATATTTTCAAGCACTTCGTCATAAGTCATACCGATACCGTTATCTTCAACAGTCAGCCTGTTTTTAACAGCGTCTCGCTCAATTTTTATTTTAAATTCTCCATCGTTGCCAAGAATGCTCTCATCGGTCTGGGCTTTGAAACGCAGCTTATCAATCGCATCGGAAGCGTTTGAAATTAATTCACGCAGAAAAATTTCCTTGTTGGAATACAGCGAGTTTATAATCAGGTCCAGCAGTTGTTTGATTTCGGTTTTAAATTCATGAGTTTCGGTTCTCACGGTCATTTTTACGATTACCTCCTGTTTTTTGCCTTTTGCAGCTTTAATTTTTTGCCCATATAATGTGTGCAATTTCCTAATTGTCAAGGTGACAGAATCACCTGTTTTCATATAGGAATTGTTCTGGTTCCAAAGCGTCTGTGATCCGAGAATTTGCAACTTAAATTTGACTTATACCGTCCCCTCCAAGTTTCATTGTAGGGGCCCCATCGTTACAAATTTGACGCCGATCAAACGATTTTCTAAAATTTTACCTGGTCTCACTTGGATGCCCAACCCATACCAATTGTTTGAGATGTGATGTCTTTGAAGTTGCACTGCAGGGCTGAATGGACTCAATCAAGCTGTTATTGCGCCATCAAGCGAAGGGTTAAATGGAGATCGCAGCAAATCCCAAAACGACACAGTCATTCGCTTGGGGAAAATTAGAAAAAGTAAAAATAGCGGTGTGTTAGGCATCAAAATTGCATCATCAAATCGTTTTGTTCAGTCCCTCAAAATTGCGGCTGCATCCGCGGTCCAGGCGATGCCGCACTCGGCCTATAGATACCGCCAAAAGGTTTGTTCATGTTTATCCGGAGGCTTAGACCTAAAATAGCGGTCAACATAGCAGTGCTGCTGTTAGTGGCGATGATACTCATTGATTTGGTCTCGGTGGTAACCGTTAGACGAGAGTTGATTCGATCGGAAGTTTCCAAAGCCAGCTTGATTTTGTCCTTTATCGAGGATCAATTGCAGAGAGCCTCTGCCGGGATTGCCGCTACAGTCGACTCGGAATCCGACTCTTTGTTGCGTAAACTGATTGCGGACTCCCGGATTGCAAATGCACTGCTTCTCAAAGCCGATGGTGAAACGCTGTATTTCGGAGAGCCATCAGAGATTCCAAGGCAAGAACTCGTCTCCCACACCCAACGGGCCATATCCGCCGGGAAAGAGGCCAATCATTTTTTCGGAACCACCTGGGGTATTTTCTGGAAACAAAAAGCAAAATTAATAGCGTCCACACCGTTGAAAAACACCAATTCGAACCCAGTGGGTCTCAGTATCGTTTTGCCGTTAGAAAATGTCTACAATGTTCTCAGGCACTCGCAGCAAATCATATTTATCTACATTGCCATAAATCTCTTTATTCTGACCTATATTGGAATTCACCGTATTTCCAAACTGTACCTCCTGCCTTTAGGCAGATTGGCCAAACGGGCCGAAGACTATAAAGAAGATGATGAACTCATATTTTCAGTTCGTAAAGATGACAATGAACTCAATCGACTGTCCAAGGCGCTGAACATCATGCTCAAGCGAATTTCAGCTGACAAGGAGAAGCTTCGATCGACCGTTTTATCACTAGAAAAATCAAATCTGGAATTAAAAAAGGCCCAAAAGGAAATCATTCAGGCTGAAAAGCTGGCTTCGGTGGGCAGGTTATCGGCCGGCATCGCGCACGAAATCGGCAATCCCCTTGGTATCGTTACCGGGTATCTGGATTTGCTCAAACAACAGGACGTTAGTGCGAATGAACGCGATGAATATATAAACCGCACGGAGACCGAAATCGAGCGCATCAGTACCATCATACGTCAGCTCCTTGAAGTGTCGCGGCCTTCCGGTTCGGACCGCAAGGCTTTATCCGTGCATGCCTTAATCCATGATACGGCCGGCGTCATTCAGGTTCAACCCCTCATGTCCAACATTCAATTGGTGCTGGAGCTAAATGCGAAAGCCGATACGGTGCTGGCCGATTCGAATCAGTTACGGCAGGTATTCTTAAACCTGATCATCAACGCGGCCGATGCCATTTCAGTCGAGGCCAATAATACGGGCGGAAAACTTAAAATAATTACGGCACTCGAGACTGACAGCAGGTCGGATGCAATCAACTCTCCGGTAAATTTGAAGGTATTATTTGTCGATAACGGTCCGGGTATCGAACCGGAACATCTGGATAATGTATTCGACCCATTTTTTACTACCAAAGATCCCGGCAGGGGCACGGGGCTGGGTTTATCTGTCAGTTTCATGATTGTGGAAAGTATGGGTGGAACGATGACAGTTACCAGTGAAGCCGGCAAGGGGACGACAATGAAAATATCCTTGCCGCTTTATACACAGATATCGTTGAATGGTTGACTCGTTTCTGTTTGATGGACTCCGAGGGCTAGCATATGACAAACAAACTAAATACCAGACGGCTGCTGATAATCGATGATGAAGCGAACATGCGTCACATGCTTTCTACAGTTCTAAAAAAAGCAGGCTATGAAGTTGAGACGGCAGACGACGGCGTTGATGGCCTGGAGATGATTCAGCAGTCGCGCTACGATTTTATCCTTTGTGACATAAAAATGCCCAAAATGGACGGGATGGCTTTTTTAAAATCATGCCAGGATCGGATTGGTGACGCAACCATCATTATGATGTCGGCCTATGGAAATATCGATACGGCCATAGCGGCGATGAAATCGGGAGCTTATGATTATATCTCCAAGCCTTTTAAAACGGACGAAGTCTACCTGACCCTCAAAAAGGCAGAAGAGCGGGAGCGGCTCAAAACGGAAAACCGTTTACTCAAAGAGCGGATAAAAAAAATCGAGGGTGATTATCATTTTGGCAAAATGGTTGCCAAGAGCAAAGCCATGCAGTCCGTCTTCCATCTGGCAAACAAAGCCGCCCAGTACAAGACAACCGTACTGATATTGGGTGACAGCGGCACCGGCAAAGAGTTAATAGCCAGG
>JASFSK010000418.1:0-4989 GCA_050114455.1 Desulfobacterales bacterium
TTTCGGCAGAATTGGCTATCGGCTGGCCCAGTTGATCCGGCCGTTCGACATGACCGTCCTGGCTTATGACCCCTATGTGTCCGCTGAGAGGGCTGCCGAGCTGGATGTCAAGCTGGTCGCCCTGGCTGAACTGCTACAAAAATCCGACTTTGTTTCGATCCATTCCCTCCTGAATGAAGCAACCAAGGGCATGATCAACCGCGCTCGGCTTCAAATGATGAAACCGGGTGCCATTCTTATAAACCTGGCCCGCGGGGCAATTATTGAGAATCTGGATGTTCTCCATGAGGCGCTGACAGATGGTCCCCTGGCAGCGGCGGCCCTGGATGTGTTCGAACCGGAACCGCCGGATGTAGGCCATCGGATTTTCAAACTGGACAATTGCCTGACCGCCCCCCATGCCATCTGTATGTCCAGCCGGGCGATGTATAAGTCCTTTAAGATGATGGCCGAAGACATGGCCGCCGTGCTGGAAGGCCGCAAACCGAAATTTGTGGCCAACCCGGAGACTCTGGGTTAGATATGAAGCTATACGAACATGAAGCGGCCGATATCTTTTCCGGTTTCGGTATTCGGGTTCCCGAAAGAATTCTGGCCACAACGCCGGATGAAGCCGTCATGGCTGCAGAAAAGATCGGATTACCGGTCGTGGTTAAGGCGCAGATCCTGGCCGGCGGCCGGGGACTTGCCGGCGGCGTGCAACCCGTGGCAACCGTTGAGGAAGCCCAATCGGTTGCGGCCCGGTTGCTGAATTCTCGAATTCAAGGAATAAAAGTCCGCGCGATCATGGTGGTTCGCAAAGTCGATTACTATCGAGAGCTTTATCTCGGCATCACCGTTGACGGCTTTAACGGCCGACCACTGGCGATGGTCAGCACAAAAGGCGGTATGAACATAGAAGAAGTTGCCCATCAAAATCCGGCGAACATTTCCTCGATGGGGATTCCTGTTGATCGAGGACTCTTTGCTTTCGAGGCCCGGAAGCTTTTCAAAACTGCCGGGTTTCCATCGCGACAGATACCGGCCTGTGCCGATACCCTGGTGCGGCTTTATCACGTATTCGAGACGTACAATGCCATGGTGGCCGAAATTAATCCACTGGTGATATGCACCAACGAGAGTCTAATGGCAGTGGATGCCAAGCTTGAGATCGACGATTCTTCACTGTATCGAACAGCTAAATTGATTCCAAAAAATCATGATAGAAATGAAAGTTATCTCGAAAAACTGGGCCGTGACATCGGTGTCAGTTATGTCGAGCTGGACGGTGATATTGGTATCATATCTTCGGGTGCCGGCTTGGGTATGGCGACCATGGACATTATCGGTCACCAGCTTCGACCGGCCAACTTCCTGGAAACAGGGGGTGCGATTACCGAAGATCTTCTCTATAAAACCATGGATTTAGTCCTGACAAAGAAGGGACTCAGGGCGGTTTTCATCAATTTATACGGCGGCATCAACCCGATTCACCAAGGCGCTAAAGGGATCGTGCGCTATGTCAAAGAGCATGACGTCCGCATTCCGATTGTCGCCAAAGCCTTGGGCAACCGGCAGAAAGAGACCTGGGATATCCTTCGCTCTGGCGGGGTTCATGTGGTAACGGATGTGGCAACCGAGACAGCAGTTGCCAAATTAATAGAGCTTCTGGAATGAGTATTCTTCTAAATAAACATACCCGGGTTCTGGTACAGGGCATCACCGGCCGCATCGGAAGTGTTCAGACCCATTGGATGCTGGAATACGGAACCAATATTGTGGCGGGTGTGACACCGGGCAAAGGGGGTACTTCCGTCGAAGCAGTGCCGGTTTTCGACTCTGCGTTGGAGGCGGTGGAGAAAACCGGAGCCGAAGCTTCCGTTTTTTTTGTGCCGGCCCCTTTTGTGCTGGATGCTTTCATTGAAACCGTTGATGCCGGCATCAATCTGATTGTGGTGGTACCGGAACATATTCCGGTTCATGATGTGATGAAAATGAAAGCCTATCTGCGAAAATACGAAAACCGGGATTTATTTGCTCTGGGACCGACCACCGCCGGTATTCTGACCCCCGGAGAAGCCAAAATGGGAATTATGCCGGCCTCCTTATTTAAACCGGGTCGTATTGGAATCATATCGCGCAGCGGCACGCTGTCATATGAGCTGGCGGGGATTTTGACCAGTGCCGGACATGGCCAGAGCACGGTGATCGGCAAAGGTGCCGACCCGGTCGCTCTGGCGACCTTAAGTACCATCTTGCAGCATTTCGAAAGAGACCCGGCCACCGATGGCGTCGTTATTGTGGGGGAAGTCGGCGGGGTTCAAGAAGAAGAAGCGGCCAAATTCATAGCAGAGACCATGCACAAGCCGGTGGCCGCCTACATTGCCGGAAAATACGCGCCCGAAGGCAAACGCATGGGCCACGCCGGCGCCATCGTTCGGGGGTCTCAGGGTACTTTTGCCAGCAAGCAACAGGCATTGCGCGACGCAAATGTGACTATTCTCGAAACACCGATTGATGTCATCGAATGGGCGCAAGGTATTTGTTGAAGTGGGCAAGTACTTAATTGGCTCGCTTGATATTCCATAAAAGAATCGCGGTTTTTAGCTGGTCAATCTGGAAGTATTGACAGCCTGGCGAAACGGTCACCAGCAAAAATCGGCTGTATCCGGAAAACCGCGGTCGTCGCATAATGCCCTTCCTCATCGTGACCGAACAGACTGCAGGCCCAGACCAGCCGAGGTGTGAATAGATGCCGTTGGATGTCGATGGAGAAAAGATCGTTAACTTTAAAAAAGGAGAAATTATAATGATTGATCTCGATCATTTTATTTTGCCGGAAAGCCCATTCAAAGAAGACTATATTGTCGGGACCTACCTGCTTCGCAGACATATACGGGATCCTGAGGATATCATCAAGACGGCCGTAATGATGGCAACCGAGCAGACCACCGGAACCTGGATCAGTGTCCCAGGGGAAAGCGGGGAAATGATTGACAGGTTCCGCGGCAAGGTTCTCAACATCTGGGAGATCCCCGATCAAGAACAATTTCGTAACGAGCAGGACGAAGAGCGCACATATTTTATCCAACTTGGTTTTCCCTGGCACAACTTCGGCTCCCAGATTCCGATGTTGTTGACCACAATTTTCGGCAATATCTCCATGATCGGGGATATTAAACTGGTGGATATCCAATTTCCGAAAGCGTTCGTTGAACATTTTCCCGGCCCCCGTTTTGGCATCGAAGGCATCAGAAGTTTGCTGGGAGTATCTGAAAGACCCCTATTGAATAATATGGTCAAGCCCTCTACCGGAATCTCGCCCGAGCAAGGTGCTGAATTACTGTACCAGGCAGCATCCGGGGGTACGGATATTATTAAAGATGATGAAGTCATGGGCAATACGGACTTGTCGCCGGTGTTAAAACGCGTTGAATGCTATATGGGCCAATTGAATAAAGCCCAAAAAGAGACCGGCGAGAAGAAGCTTTATGCGGTAAATGTAACCGATGAGCCTGAAGCATGCCTTAAAACGGCGGAGATGGCTGTTAACAATGGCGTTAATGCTTTGCTGGTAAACTTTTTCCCGGCGGGTTTGGGCCTGGTCACCTCTCTTTGTCGCAACTCCAAAATAAATGTTCCTATTTTAGCGCATCTCGATTTTGGGGGTGCCCTCTACGCCAGTCCCTGGCATGGAATCAGTTCAGTTCTGCTTTACGGTAAACTGGCCAGACTGGCCGGTGTGGATTTGCTCTGTATACCCACACCCTATGGAAAATTTTCGCTCACCTATTCAAAATACATTCAAATTGTCCATAGTCTCAGAAGCCCATTTCACAGCAAACCCGGCGTTTGGCCGATTGCAGGAGGTGCCATCAAACAAGGTCACATCCCCAAACTTTTCAATGATTTGGGACGGGATTTTATCATCGGTGCAGGTGGTGCCATCCACGGCCACCCAATGGGTCCTGCAGCAGGAGCCAGAGCATTTCGACAGGGCATCGACCTTTTCATGCAGTACGGCCAACTAGAAAAACAAAAATTAGGCAAGGAACTGCAGGTAGCTATTGATAAGTGGGGTTATGAATGATCAAAGCGTCTATAAATTGCTGTCTTCAAAACCATAGAGCCAAGCATTCAGTTACTTGGTTGGAGCTGTACTAACAAGTCGGCAGATCAGGAGCTGCTTATGGGAGAGAAAAAAATAAAAAAGACCGATTCTGAAGCACCCATTCTGATATCTTTTTATGGCGATGACTTTACAGGCACGGCCGCTACGGCCGAAGCGTTAACCCAATCCGGCTTGCCCACGGTCATTTTTACCGCACCACCGTCACCTTCTTATCTGGATAAACATTTTCCCCGTGCGAGAGCGGTGGGCATTTCAGGAGCGACGCGAACGCTTTCTGCTCAAGCTATAACACAAGTATTATCGCCGATTTTTTTATCTCTGAAGGCCTACCAATCTCCCGTATATGTTTATAAGGTTTGCTCCACGTTTGACTCTTCTGAAAATATCGGAAATATCGGCAGGGCGGTCGAACTCGGCAAAGATACCTTCTCGCTAGATTTTATACCAATTCTGCCAGCCGCTATAAAAATTGGGCGCTATACGGTCTTCGGCAATCATTTCGCAGCAGTCGGCGATGGTGAAGTATTTCGCCTGGATCGTCATCCTTCCATGGCTAACCATCCCGTGACGCCCATGGTTGAAGCGGATCTGCGGAAGCATTTGGCAACTCAGACAGATTTAAGAAGCGGCCTGATCAATATTTTAGAGATTAGAAAAGGGCCCCAGCGAATTCAGTCGCGGATTGACGAACTGATCGCCGCAGAAGTTCCGATCATTTTTTTTGATTGTTTATCCGACGGGGATTTAAACACGATTTGTGAAACGGTTTTTAAAAAGGCTTATGGTAATAAGCCCCTATTTTTCATTGGCTCACAGGAACTGGGATACGGATTGACAGAGGCCTTAAAGAAAACCGATGTCTTGTCTGCGCAGACGAC
>JASFSK010000419.1:0-4987 GCA_050114455.1 Desulfobacterales bacterium
CTTTTATATTTGGATGGGCATCCCTAAGCTGCTTGAAAAGCATCAGAGCGTCCTTGAGGCGGTGAAACTCATCCAGCAATAATACTTGCTTACCGGTTCCGATTTCTGCAATCAGCGATTCAAGACCATTGCTAAATACCAATGCATCCTGCGGATTTTCCACATCCAGGTAGACTGTTTTTAACTCGATTCGTTCTTCGATCATCCTCATCAATACAGTTTTTCCGACCTGTCGGGGTCCAATAAGGATGCTGACAAATGGTTTGGTTAGCTCTCCCAGAAGCTTTTGTAATATCCTGCGTGAAATCATATTTGTTCGGTGTCGTTCAAATTTGAGCTTATAATATCACGCAAACGTAAAAATTCAAGCATAAAATTTTCCGCTTTTTATAAAATTTGCAAGTTGGATACCTGAATTTACCGTTGAGGATTAAAACCGCCAGTTAATAAAACAGAGGAGTCACATCTTCATTTTTCACCCTATATCAATAATGAAGACGCGGGTCCTCCGTTTTCATTAGGTTAACTATGACCAAAACATTTGGATGGCTCTCAACTCATTTGGTGGAATTAAGGACCTTAAGCTTTGCTGCGATCAGCTGATCGTGGGAAAGGCGCAGCAAATTTTTGAGCTTGTTCATCAGATAATGTTCGTACCTGTCCATTTTCCCGTCGACAAACACCATCTGCCATAGGATTTCGATGATTTCGATTTTTTCTTCAATGGAATAATTTTCATTGATCAATCGGGCAAATTGCCAGAGGTCGACGCTCTGGTCCAGTTCTTTATCCGCTTCGGCCACCAGGGCGTCGGCATGTTCGCGGGACAACCCATATCTTTCCTGCACAATCGAAAGGATGGTCTCCATTTCCGCATCGGTGAACTTCTCGTCTATCCGTGCCATCTCGACAAACAACGCACAGGCCGCCACGCGCACATCATGTTCGCTTTTCTGATCCGCCGTTTTTGAAGCTTCCGTCACAGGCTTGCTGAAAAACCGTTTAACGATATCTATCATCCAATCGTCTCCTTTGTTTTTTTGATTTCTCAGAAACCTCTTTCCCGTCTGATCTTTTCGTAGCTTTCCTGGATTTCACGAAAACGTTCGGAGGCAAAATCGATAAATTCCTCCGGTAGTCCTTTGGACACGATTTTGTCAGGGTGAAAATCTTTAACCAGCTTTTTATAACTGGATTTAATTTCCTCGTCGGTAGACTCCGGCGTGCAGTTCAGAACTCTGTAATATTTATGGAAATCTCTGAAGTAGACACCCTTGATATTTTCAAATTGGGCATCACTAATTTTAAAAATATTTTTTACACTTTTCAAGGCCGATTCTTCCGCAGGATGAAGTTTGCCGTCCGCGGCCGCTATCTTGAAGAGCAGATCCAGAAACGACAGGAGCAGGGTTGGTTGGGCTCCGGCCGCTTGGTACAGCTGGAATGCAAAATCATCAATGGTATATCTTGAATCCTTGGCTTCATTGAATACCTGCCTGGCAAATTGCTTTTCGTTTTCGGTGATCGGCAGATTGTTGATAAATCCCTGGACGACGGCAATCTCCTCCCCGGTAACCACACCATCGATCTTCGAGAGCTTACCCAGGATGGAAAACAAACTGATAAAATAAGTTGCCTGGGTTTTTTCAGCCGGTTGGAATTGGGGTCCTTGTTCGAGCCGGATTTTTTGAGTGACCAGTTCGGTGCTCTTATCAATCAACAAATGCCCCAATGCTGCACCGGCGATAGCTCCCAGGGGGCCGCCAAAAATGAGGCCCAACGACCCCAGGGTGAGTTTCCCGAACCATCCCATGACGTTTCTCCTTATTTCTTATCATGCCTAACTTAAAACGGCCTGACGATGTCAGTTTATCACACTTAAAGCGTAACTTGCTCCCTAAAGGCGAATCGAATCCGATTGTCCAAGTAGTATACCAAAGACGGTTGGAACCGATATAGTTTGACACCAAACCGTTCCCAAAAACCCTTCGGGTCCAATAACTTATTATTTTTAAAAAAATCTTTGGTAAACGGAAATTTTTTAAGGTATTCACTCAATCCTTGAATTGCTTCGATTTTTCCGGATACAGCACCTATGCTGCCGGTCATCTGAAGGCCACGAATCTCCTGCCATGTCGAGCCGGAAGCATATATCGCTGCAGCCGCTTGACCGTTTTCAAAGGCTTCTGTAATGTGCCTGGAATCAGGAGACGACAGAAAATAAAATGCCGATTCGAAAAAAACATAGTATACGGGTGCCGCCCAGGCATCCGCATCTGAGCGAGTGGCCAGGGTCATGGTGTTTTGATCGGTGGCAAGGCGACCAGCCAGAGTGTTTAGCTCCGCCGCGGTCGGGGTGGCTTTTGTTTCGTGCGATCGAGCCATTGAGATCTATCGATAGGTTTTTTACCCATCAGGTTCCGTCTGTATTCTTTTGTGTTTTTCTGAACTGAAAAGAAATACCCGGGCCTTTGAATCAATGGGGACAGCTGTCTCCAATTCCATGTCCGCCACAAGTCTGGTCCGGGGTGAAAACTGGTAGCTTGTCCGAGATCAGCAATTCAAGGTTGTTGCTCACCGGGCCCTCCGCTGCGCGATACACTTTAATGCCTTCCATTAAAAGCTTTCGCAATGCCCCACCGCCGATTCCACCGACGATAACGGCATCCACTGTCCGTCCGTTCAGCGCTTTCAGTGGCTGACAATGCCCATGGAGATGGTCCCGGTCAGGATTCTCAACAATTTCAGTCGAATTATCCTCGGTATCTACAATCACAAAATAGTGCGCTGAACCGAAATGCCCATGTACGAGGCTTTCTATTCCTTTTTTCTCTTGAGTGGGAAATGCTATCTTCATTTATCATACCTTTCTGCTCTTATTGACTTTTTTACACCAATAGTTCGAGTTTGATCTTTACCGATCCCCCGCGCAGCAATGTCTAATTCATTTTCGAGCTATTATTATATTAAAATAGTGAAACTATGGCCTCTGGTTTTTGATGTCAAGTCCTGGTATTGAAACTCTAAAGGATCATTTTTAATTGACACGCAGATACCATATGTCTATATTTTTTTGCTTTGATCATGCAGCTTGTTAATCCCGATATTGGTGAAAATCGAATGAGCGCAAAAATCCTACTCGATCGTATTGTGCCATCCGGAGAAATTTTTCCTTGAATTCCCCAACAGAGATATATTACGGGTTATCGATGTCGAAGGCAAGCAGGATGTTGATTTAGGCACTTTAAACGTCCTTAACAGAAACGGAAGGATTTTCTGCATTTGCAGCAAACTCTTAAGCGGCACTTGGAGACCGACCCGAGGCCATGCTCTCTATTCAATGAAAATTTCTGAGCAGCTCTGGGGAGAAACTTTGCTAAAAATCGGCCTGGAGAGCGCATTACAGGAGAATTGGAATCATGGCCGATGTCACGGTGTCTAGAAATTTTGTCAATACACCTGAAGGACAGATCCATTATGCAACGGCGGGAAAAGGAAAGCCGGTTCTACTGTTGCACCAGACCCCCAGGTCCTGGGATGAATATCGTGATGTATTGCCGATTTTGGGAACCCGAAGTTGGGCAATCGCAATGGATACTCTGGGATTTGGAGATTCATACCGGCTCCAGCGCCCAGCCTCCATTGAATTGTACGCCCGCGGAGTCATCCAGCTCCTGGATGGACTGTTTATCGAGCGTGCTTCTGTTGTCGGCCACCATACCGGGGGTGTCGTCGCTGTCGAAGTTGCCGCCGAATATCCGCAACGCGTGGAGAAACTAATTCTGTCATCAACGCCATACGTGGATGCCGAAAATCGTGAGCTCAGAAAAACCAGGCCCCCAATTGACGAAGTTGAAGTCAAACCGGACGGCTCGCATCTCACCGAGCTTTGGCAACGACGAATGCCTTTTTATCCAAAAGACAGGCCGGATCTCCTAACACGGTTTGTGCGTGATGCCCTGGGCGTATTCGACCGGGTCGAAGAGGGCCATCGTGCCGTCAACAAATACCAGATGGAAGCAAAAATGCCGCTTATTCAGGCAGCGACCCTTGTGATTGCCGGCACCGAAGACCCCTTCTCCTATCCCAGAATGAAACCGCTGGCAGAAAGCATTAAAAACAGCCGCACGGCTGAAATCGAGGGCGGTATGGTGCCCATGGTCGACCAGATGCCGGAGACGTTTGCCAGGGTGGTTATGGAATTTTTAGGGGAATAGGGTTAGGCCGAACTCTGATACATCTTAAGATAAAAATTGGTGATATTCAACTCATTTCAGGGGGGAAAATAGCAGGAGCACCATTTTAAATTTGTTCCACAATTTGACGACGGAGTTCGCAGGGATAGTAAGCTGCGTCAACCATTCCCCTTTTAACTGAGACACTTCTTGTTGTGATAGCTTTTTTTCGCTTGTCACCACACCGCCATGTGGATTCCAGGATGCGCCCATATCAAACCTTACCTTGAATAAAAAAGCCCGGTTCAAACGGTTGCTAAAGTGGGGCGGACAGGCCGAAAACAGAAGAATCCGTCTTGGTCCTTAGGTCCGCCCCGATGCAAAAGAAGGCCTGACCCGTCTATGAACAGAATTTTCAAACAACTTTAATGACAAAAGCATTCTATCCGGTAAATACCGGCTGGTCAGGCATCATTTGTAGAAGCAAAATATGTGCCATTTTTTTGTATTCGGGAACATCGCCAATAATATTAAATTTATAATCAAATTTTAGGTAAACTGAAATTTTGCACTATGAAATAAACTGGATAAAATTGTGGAAAAAAATTCAGCTTACGGTTCGAGCTTAAATTTTAGATATGACGTCTATTAGATTACAATTTGGATGGAATCGTGCCGGGTGGAGTTCGTTTGGTATTATCGGAAGATATTGATTGCATGCCATAGACCTCTGGTCGGCCAACCTAATTGCTGCGATATTAGCGGGTTTCCCGCTCGACACATTTTGCTTGATTTGCAATATTTTGGCCTCG
>JASFSK010000420.1:0-4986 GCA_050114455.1 Desulfobacterales bacterium
AGAAAAATTTGGGGCAAACTTAGAGCATATCTTCAATTTGGCAAGGGTTTAGACTATCTCAATATACCTTAAACCATCTAACTGCCATTTTTTGAAATATCATTCCGACTTTTACCCTTGACCTCCCAAGCTGCTTTATCTATTAGTAAATTTATATCAGACAAAGCTGTGCTCCCCACAATCGTTTAAAAACCTTAATCAAGGAGTTCACTCATGACAGAGCAAGGTTTTAAACGGAAACTCACCGCAATTCTCAGTGCCGATGCCGTAGGCTACAGTCGCCTCATGGGAGACGATGAAGAGGCGACCATCCGAACAATGACCGAATACCGTGATACCATTACAGCTTTGGTAAATCAGCACAAAGGTCGTGTCGTCGATTCTCCCGGTGAGTGATGACATACCGAAAAATTAGATTTCTTCAAACAAAGCCCATTAGTGGTCTATTCAGGCAATTTATCGGTGCTGAGGGACAAATATTTTTTATATGACTCAGAGTCGATCCATTAATCAGCTGAAATTTTTTTGCAGGCCGGATCGTGGATATGGATAGGGATGATGAGTTTTAGTTGCAATTGATTGATAAGATGAAAGCCTTTTTTATTTTTGGAAGACATACCGGACCACCTATTGAAAAGTTGAACAATATCGATAACGCCTTTCTAAAGCAAGTTATTCAACAACGGACCCCTTAGTTTCGGTTTGCCGACCAGCTGAGGGACATACTTGGTGAACACAAATACAATGGGCACGCATAACGCCAGACTCACCACAGTCATTATACAAGCAGCACCAAAGATGGTTAAGGCCGAATTCGGAAGGTTCGCCAGCACCCATTTGGCGCTCGGTGGATTAATGTAGTGGTAAAAAATGCCGTTCAGGCACATGAGGATTAAGGTGTTTTGCCCCAGCCAAACAATTGCCTTTGTGGCGCGGGTCATTCCAGCGACCAGAAGAATCAGTGCGCAGCCTGCTATAGCGGTCACTGGAAAGAGCAACATATGGCCGTGAGAAGAAAACATGATGACGACAAAATTATAAACGTGAAAATTAAACGGTCCCTTGTTCAGCTGGTAGGTAAGCAGGACGGTGAGGAAAGCAACGATAGCACCCGGAACCAACACCTTGGTCGAAACTTGGTCCCTAAAAATTCGCTTGCGACGAAGGTATATCCCCATCAAATAGAAAGCGTATAATGTTATCGCTTCGTGAATGAAAAAATAGTTCCAGCCCACGATTCGGCCCTTCAGGGGATTAAATGGGTCGAGCTTTAAGTTGAGCAGATAACCCACGACATAAAATACGATGGCTGCATTTAGTATCTTCATATTGGAACTTTTTAAAAAACGAAAAGCGCCGTAGTGAACCAATTCAACGCCGATTATCAGCAGCAAGAACCACGAAGGAATACAGAAGGAGGGTAAACCGAAAACGGTGTTGGCGAGCCCCTTGGTATAGCCCCCGAAGCTGGGCAATACCAAGCCAAAAAATTTGCCGTCTAAAAAAATTGGCGGCATCATCATCAACACTGTGAAAAAGACAAAGGGCAACAGCCGAGAAAAAAAACGATACTTTAAAAACTTGCCGACACCCCATTCAACATCGCCTTCTTTGGCAACATATCCCGCCAGAACAATAAAGAGCACCATGTGAAAGGAATAGATAAATTTGTACTGACTGGCCGCCGCCGGGTTTTTCAGCAGCATGAGCTCCTCAATAAAGTGGCCATAGAAAACCAAGGCCATGGCATAACACCGAGCGATGTCAATGAATACAAATCTCTCACCGACAGAGACGCTATTCAAAAGATCAAATCCTCTCCAGCATCATAATTTCCTTCGAGACAATGCTCGGAAAAAGCGAAAAACGATTATCGTGTAAGAAACTGAGGGATCACCCATCTTCGTTCTTGAAGCAAAGTGAAGAATGAAGATGCGACCCATCAGTTTCTTACAATTTCAGCTTCCCGGGGTGGGAAACGCCTGTCCACCGGGATCTTGAAGATACAAGTTCAATAATTGGTAAGAATCGACTGATGGATCCCTTAGTGCCGCTGCAAAGGCATCCGGATCAAAAAATTCCGGAGGCTGCTCTTTTGAATATGAAAAAATCAATTCGACATATCTGCCTTTATTTTGGTGCCACTTGAGTATGCGGACAGGAAGTTTGCTTTCCCGAAGAACCCATGCCCGAAGCCACCACAAGGTATCCCGGGATTGAGCATCGAAAACCAGGAGATCCTGAGCTACCTGGGCGACGGAAATCAAAAGTTTGGTCGTATCGATCAATCCTTCGCCGGACAATGCCTCCATGATGGATCGAATTGTGGACGTGCCGGATTTTCTTGCTCTTTCGAAACCCCTCAAAAAATTGTCCAAAGGTAACATCGAAAAATTTCTTTGTCGCGTTTTGATATCAAAAGACTGAGCCCGAGAATTATCGTTTTGGAAGATCACGTAATTTCTGATATGCATTCTAGCGCGGCCATCGCGATCGAACCAGTATTGACCATAAAGGGGATTTCTAAATGGACTATCTCTCAAATATACTGAAATGCTGCAGTACTCAATAACACCAAATTGTTCCTCAACCTCCGCCCAAGTTGGCGTATGATTGACAAAAATGATCGTCATCAAAATCCCTACGCAGGCCAAGCCCGCTCCGATCATGAGAATGACTCGATTCCGGGAGATCGTGAAAGGTAAACCAATTCGCCGTATCCGATTTTTGTTGGTTTGACGACCGTGCAGATAGGGGTGAGCGGCCAAATCTTGACGAAAACCGGCTAGCATATTCTCCATTTTTTTCTTTAGAACCATTGACACCTCAGAATTAAGGCCTTGTTGAATATGCCTTAAGGTATCTTTATCATCCGATTTATGGGTCATTTGCCACCTCTTGTAATGATATTCATATACCCAGATCTTGCAAAATTTTCTCCAAGCGAGCCTTGCCTTTCGAAAAGTGAGAACGGGCAGTGGACTCACCGCATCCCAGAATATCGGCGATTGCATTATAAGCCGAGCCCTCAATGGCGCGCAGCAAAACAGCTTGCCCTTGCTTTGGCGGCAGCATCGAAATTGCGGCGCGAATTGTATTTGCTATGTTGTGCGCAGGAGGAGATTGTTGGGAAACTTTGGGCCATAGCTTTGTTTTGATGGTCTCTATGCGAATTTCGAAGCGACGCCGTCGCATTTTTTTTCGCAAGGCATCATAGGAACGCGTAATGCAGATGCGAAGGATATAACCATGTGGGTTTGGATGACAGAGAATACGATCCAGCTTATGCCAAACAATGACAAGCACGTCCTGAAACACATCGGCGGCATCCTCCGGGTCGCGAACAATGCGTGCCACGGTGTTGATCATCTGGCCTTCGATCGGTCGCAGAAGCCGTTCGTAAACCTCATCAGAGTGTGTCATTAGGCAGCTGTCCTCCACCATATAGAATAAGTTTAAATAATGCCTTTTGACCTATTAACGTCTAAAAGAGGATAAATGTGTAATTTCTCATAAATTTTGATGGCCTATCGCGCCCAGCGAAGCATGAAATAAAAGTATTTATTGAAATGCCTTGGCTATCCTCTACAACCTATGTGGCATGAAAATCTCTAAAATAAGAGGACAGCAATGTTACACAAAAAAATAACATAAATATCTCGGTTGTGCACCCGAATTGTTGTGGATGAGATGTTCACAAAGACAGTTTATCAGGTCAGATCCGATGATCTCTGACCTGTCCCATCTGTATTTACGGTTAGGTGGGCCAGGGAATGCTGCTGATCGTATCAATTGATACCAGGCCCGCTTTCAAACTCCATGCCATCGTACGAATCCAGTTGGTCATCACCAAGCGCTGAATTCGCGTCTGATCTTTGCCTGTTTTCAACCGATTGTGAGTCGGAACCTGGAGCACAAAGGTTGAAATCCAGACGATGATAACAAAGAAGCCTGCTGACAAGGATATTGGCGAGTAGGCATCGGACAGGATCCACCAGATTGTTAGAACCAGCTCTGCAACCATCAATGGTAACACAACCGCTGAAATCCGGATTACATACCATCTATGATAAGCTGTAAACGCCTCTCGCGATATGCGTTGAAAACCCGGATATATAATCAATTGCACCAGCCAAATTAAAATCAGTAGCCCCCAGCTGATGGCCAAGTTGGCAGATGGCAACAAATAATTCATACGGCATATGGTTCCCTTCGTTAAATGTCTCAAGCCGACGCCTGATGTTTGAAAGCTAAATCAAAAAGTCTCAAAAATAGGTTGAGCAGTTCAAGGTTCAGCGTTCCAGGTTGAAAATTCCCAAATCAGCTATTATTAAGAGATTCGGTGGTCATCTTGTTAATGATGCCCTCGCCCATTGGGTGATGTCGGAAATTCCAGATGCTGATTGGTAAAGTAGGCTTGCTCAAACAATTATAACCTTCGAACCATGAACCCAGAACCTGGAACCGGTCGGTTTGGGTTATACAGTATCCACTGCTGGCATTTCAACAACCTCGTCACCTGCAATGACATAAATCCGATCCTCAGATTTGGGACGGATCACCTGGCTCCCGGTGAAACCACCAAATGCCGGCAACAGTGCAACCCGGGGGCCGAAACAGAAGCAGGGCAAGGTTTCCTTGAGACGTCCCTTGCCCGCTATGGTGATCGCCGGATGCAAATGCCCGGCGAACACGTAGAATGCGCTCTCGAGTCTGGGTTTGTGAGTAAACATGAAAGAGCCGATAATAATTTCAGCGGCCACATGGTCGAACCGGAATTGATCCGGCGGATCACCGGATTGGAGATCATGATTTCCTTTGGATAGCAGCAATTCGACGCTCTGGTGACGGTGTCGCCATCTATCCACCAATTGACCGAAATTTTTTTGGTTTTGAATTCTGCCATGTACAAGATCGCCAAGAAAAAGCAGCCTACGCGGTTGAAGTTGATCAATTTGGTGCGATAAGCGCTCGAGATCGTCAGCG
>JASFSK010000421.1:0-4984 GCA_050114455.1 Desulfobacterales bacterium
CCCAATCGGAGGCAACAAATTAAGGCGGCAAAAACCAGCATCGGCCCTGACGGTAATCTGTTTATTTATTATCTCAAGGGGCGTCTAAGAGCCGAAAGTGGGCTATTTCGAAACAATTTTATTGGAAACTGGGAAGAAGAAGAGGATTCATTTTTATTTTTTTCCAGCCCGGCATCCCTGCAAATCCAAGCCCTATTACACAACCAGCGCCAATTGAGCTATGTTGACAGCTATCAGATGTCCTACGATCAATGGCTTGGGGAGGTTTTCAAAACCTATGAGCATGGCAAATTCTGCATAACTCCGAGGTGGGAATCCGGCAAGGGCGGAACTTCCGGCGATAAAATAAGAATTTTACTGGATCCTGGTCTGGTTTTCGGCACCGGAACCCATCCGACCACCCGTGACTGCCTCGAAGCCCTCGAGGCCGCCGCCGGTTCGAATGAACTCCATACGGTTCTGGATCTTGGCAGCGGAACAGGCTTGCTGTCACTGGCCGCCGCCCGGCTGGGAAGCCAACATGTTGTTGCGGTGGATCTGAATTTGCTGGCTGCGAAGACGACCGCTGGAAATGTGCGTCTGAACCAACTGGAAGATCGGGTGATAACTGTCCAGGGCAAAGCTGAGGATGCCATCGCTTATCCGGCCGATCTGATCATCGCCAATATTCATTACGATGTTATGCGACAGTTGATCGACTCCCAGGGGTTTCTTGACAAGAAACGATTCATTCTCTCCGGGCTTTTACGCAGTGAAGCAAAAGATGTTGCCGACAGGCTTGCGAGGCATCCGGCCAAAATAATGAACCAGTGGACCCGTGACGGCATCTGGCATACCTTTTATGGTAAAATTGAGCAAGATGGGCCTTTTGATTCTCAGTAAGCCAATCGTTTTTTAAAAAATCCGTGGCGAATGACTACTAAATCTCAAAATCCAAGTTCCAAATAACAAACAAATCTCAAGTTCCAATATTCAATGACTAAAACATTATAATGAAGAATTTAATACATCGTCACAGACAGGTTTGGATTTTTGAATTTTTGTTATTGAAATTTATTTGATATTTGTTTTTTGTAATTTGCAATTTAATCTTTTAGTATACTGCTGAGCCGCATGCGGATTAACCATCCGTTTTGGATCAAAGGATAAGCATGATAATTAAAATCTGGGGCTCAAGAGGATCCATTCCGGTTTCTGGCAAGGAATATTTTAAATATGGTGGAGATACCACCTGTTTGGAGATTCGGACCAAAAGCGGGGATATTATCATCGTCGACGCCGGCACCGGTATCCGAAGGCTTGGCAACCAGCTGGCAACGGAAGATTGCCGCGATTTCAATTTTATTTTTACCCACGCCCATTGGGACCATTTGATGGGTTTTCCGTTTTTCAAACCACTGTATTCCAACAGAACCCGCATCCGAATGCACCGCTGTCCGTATCACAGCAAATTTGTGGAAACCATCCTCTCCAGACTCATGGCACCCCCCAACTTTCCTGTCAAATATGCGGATATCACCGCGCAATTGTCTTATCTGGATGACTGTCCGATGGTATTTCAGATTGGCTCGGTCAATATCGAGACCGTTGCACTCAGCCACCCCAACGGCGGCAGCGGATATAAATTTACCGAAGAAGGCAGCCGCTTCGTTTTTTTAACCGATAATGAGTTGGGATATATTCATCCGGGAGGACTGACCTTCGGCGATTATCTCAAATTTACCAGGGGTGCCGATCTTCTGCTTCACGATGCAGAGTATACACCGCGGGAATATAAAACCTATATTGATTGGGGACACTCGGTTTACACCGATGCCTTGGACCTGGCACAAAAAGCCGGTGTAAAAAAACTGGGACTGTTTCACCTGAACCAGGAGCGCACTGACCGTCAGATGGATAGAATCGTCAAAGATTGCCGGGAACGGAATGCGGCAAAAGGTCTTCAGCTTGATTGTATCGGTGTGGCCAGTGACATGGTGTTTGAGCTATAATAAAGGTTTCAGGTTTCGGGTGTCAAAATATAAGTGTTCCAAGGTTCAAAGGTTCTGAGTTCAGGGTTGCAAGGGAAAGAGGCATAGAGCGCAGGGCATGGCGCATGGTGTGCATAGCATGGGATATATGCTTAAGAAATGGGGTAGGTGGAAAAACCAGGTAAATAGAATATCGTAAATCGACCGTTTCGTGTTTAAAAGAAGACGACATGCCTTCATTTGACATTCGACATTCATATTTTTTTGTTCAATTCGCACGAACACCTGGTCGCTTTGACAGATAGACAGCAAAACGAGGTATCCATGGATGATTTAATCAGGCAAGCCGCCGAAGACCTGTCTTCTGCAAAAAATGTGGCGGCGCTTACCGGTGCCGGTATTTCTGTTGAAAGCGGAATCCCGCCCTTCCGGGGTAAGGGGGGGATCTGGGAACGATATGACCCCATGGAATTTGCCCACATTGATGCGCTCATGCGGGATCCGGCCAAGGTTTGGAGAGTGCTTGTCAAGGAAATGAAAGAAGTGGTTGATCGGGCCGAACCCAATGACGGTCACAAAGGGCTGGCCAAATTGGAGACGCTGAATAAATTAAAGACCATTGTCACTCAAAATATCGACGGACTTCATCAGGAGGCCGGTAGCGCCGATGTCATTGAATATCACGGCACGTTTGCCTGGCAGCGCTGCATGGACTGCTCTCAAAGATATGAAACCCGTAAGGTGGATATATCCGAAATTCCGCCGCGCTGTGAATGCGGAGGGATTCTGCGGCCGGATGCCGTCTTTTTTGGTGAAATTATTCCCGCCGATGCCATGCGGCGTTCACAGCAGGCGGCTGCCGATTGTGATCTGATGCTGGTGGTTGGCACTTCCGCTGTGATTCATCCGGCAGCCATGATACCGGTGATCGCCAAAGACAACGGTGCCAAGATTGTCGAGATCAATCCGGAGCGAACCCCGTTAACGGATAATATCAGTGACTACCTGATTAAGGGCCGTGCCGGAGAGATATTGAATCAAATCTTGGCAGCGATGGAGAAGATTTAATCCACAGATTTCGCGGATTCGATGGATTACGCTAATTTTCTTTTAAAAAGTGATTCAAATCTTAGTTTTTATAAATTCTGGATTTTTGAATTTAGATTTGGAATGTAAGGTACGCCTGCGGCGGATCAATTTATTAAAAAAATGATAGAGCAAAGTGATACAACAAATCCGCAATCTAAAATCCAGAATCTAAAATCGAGTAAACTCACTAAATCTCCCTGGGTTCGATTGATTCACCTCTCAAAACCAACGCTTCAAGATAATACCGGCGACACGGACCGTCTTATTTCAGCTTTAAAATCCGATCTTAAAACCGATGCCATCCACATTGACCTTGACTTGATGAAAGAACTGCCCGTAATCTTGAGGAAATCAGACTATAAAATTCGCTGCATTCTTTTTAAAGACCAACATCGATGGCTGGTAGCCGGAATCACTGCTGACGCGGATACCGGCACGGCTGCAGGTCTTGCAGTTGATCTCGGCACCAGCAGAGTCGTACTTCGGCTTCTGGATCTGTCCGAGGAGCGTGTATTGGGCGAGTCCGGGTTTGATAATCCCCAGCTGGCTGTCGGCCCGGATATTTTGACCCGTGTTCATTTTGCCGAAACCCCCGGCGGTCTGGAACATTTAAACAAATTGATGATTGACGGGCTCAACCAGGCGGTTTGGAACCTGTGCCGATCATGTCAGATTGAATCGCAGGATATTTATGCCGTAGCGGTGGCCGGTAACACGGCCATGACCCATCTGTTCATGGGTCTGAATCCCCATTATATCATACGGGAACCCTATATACCGGCGGTCAACACGCCCGGGGTAATGAAAACCGTCGAGCTTGGCATCCAGGTCAATGCATGTGCCAGGGTATTCATTTTTCCCAACGTCGGCAGCTATTTTGGAGGGGATCTGATTGCCGGTATTTTTTTTGCCGGGTTTCATCGGTTGACGGATACTGCAATTCTGGTTGATGTGGGCACCAACGCCGAGGTGGTGGTGGGCAATGAAAACTGGCTGATCGCATGTGCCGGTGCGGCCGGCCCGGCTCTGGAAGGCGGGATGACGAAAATGGGTATGCTGGCGGGTCCGGGAGTGGTGGACCGGATCGGCATCCATCCGGAAACGAAGGAATTCGATCTGCACACGATCGGGGGCGAGCCTGCCAGAGGGATCTGCGGCTCCGGTATTATCGATCTGGCGGCGGCGCTCTTCCTGTCCGGGATGATTGACATTCGTGGTAAATTGGTTCCGGCAGCCTGCGGCCCGCGTCTCAAGCAGATCGACGGTCTGGCACACCTGGTGGTTGTACCGGCCGATCAATCGGCGACCGGGGCCGAACTGACCATCAGCCAGGCGGATCTTGACAGCCTCATTCGCTCCAAAGCCGCCATGTACACCATTTTAGAGACCATCACCACATCAGTGGGCATTTCCTTGAGGGATTTGCGCTCCTTTTTTGTCGGCGGGACCTTTGGATCCTTCATCGATCCCCGTGCGGCAATCGCCATCGGCATGCTGCCGGATTTGCCCATAGACAGCTACACCTCTCTGGGCAACAGCTCCCTGGGTGGTGCCGCTCTGGCCCTCACATCCATTGACTTTCTGAAGGAAGTCGATGCCATCCGCGACCGCATTACCTACCTGGAGCTAAACGTCAACCAGGATTTTATGAATCGTTTCAGCGCCGCCAAGTTTTTGCCTCACACAGATGTCACATTGTTCCCATCCGTCAAGTTTAAATCAGCTTGCCAGCTCAAGTCTAGCTAATGATACATTTTTAGTTTCAGCCTCAACTATAAGCTGCCATTTCGGGCGGATTATCCCTTTTATATTGACCCTGAGTCGAATAATCCATATAATCGACTTATAAAATGAGTCGATTAGGGGGATAAAATGACTCGAAGACGGCAATATATCTGGCAATTGTCAGCTCCAACCGGTTGCTG
>JASFSK010000422.1:0-4977 GCA_050114455.1 Desulfobacterales bacterium
CCTTTCCTGCTTAGATTGACGCCCAAGGAACCATCAAAACGACCTATAAAATTACCGGAATTCCGGAAAGTTTCATCATTGACAAGCAAGGCTTTCTGATCAAAAAAATTGTCGGGCCGGTCGATTGGGCTGCACCCAAAGTGTTTCGCTACTTTAGTGAGCTGATTCAAAAACCAGTCTCCCAATAGAGCGTTGATGTTACTCGTGAGGATTGAAATTATCCGAAGCGATGCCCCTGACGGGCGCATTCAGACCGAGGTCGATCATCCTGGCAGGAAGTTCGGGTTTCCGAGAAGGGGCTCGTTTACGGAATGGTGAGGAGAGAAATTTAAAGATGTCGGATGCCTTCATGTAGCGACCGAAGGTACGCACCAGCCGGTAGGATTGAATGGGACGCCCGAAAATTCGGCGTGCGAAAAGCAAGGCATAGCCTTTCATGCGAGCCCGATTGATAACCTCTCCCGGCAGAATGGTCGGGTCGATGTCAGAACACTTGAACCATTTGTGCCAGTCGCGCACATCATCGATGATTCCGCGGTCAACATACTCCTGCCACAGGGGCGTGCCCCGATAAACGCACATGCGGTTAAAACCAAAAGTATCCAATTTTAAACGGGCTGCGAAGCGAAAACTTTCCATGATATCTGCAACCGTCTCGCCGGGGGCACCTACCAGAAAAAAACCATGGGCTCTCTCAATTCCCTGTCGCTTGGCTTCGTCGACCGCAAATTCAATTTGCTCCAGGGTTTGGTTTTTATTGAGTCGGTCGAGAACCTTTTGGGTTCCAGCTTCGATTCCATATGCCAAAAAGGTGCAGTTTGCCCGACTCATAATCGGCAGTTGATCGACAGCCGCCGAATCCACACGGCCTTCGCAACCCCAGGTAAACTCAAGCTTGCGATCGATAATCCCCTGGCAGATTTCGCTGATCCGGGTGCGCTTGAGCAAAAAATGATCATCGGTAAGATAGATAGAGCGATAGCCTAAATCGTTGAGCTGCTGCATTTCTCCCAGGACATGTTCTGCCGAGCGGTGACGCCATTTACCCTGGGACAACGAAGGAATATCGCAGTAAATGCAATTGTAAGGGCAGCCCCTTGAGGTTTGAATGGTGCAGAATTTGTCGAGTGAAAGCACCGCCGGCACATCCAGGGGCAGCGATTCGATAAAATCAATGGGAAGGCTGCCCCTGTCGGGGCAGGGAAATTGATCAAGATTCCGGATAAGGGGGCGCGGCTGATTTTTAATAACTTCGTCCCCGTTGCGCCAGACCAAACCAGCCACTGCACCCGGATCGTTGAGATGGTCCAGATAATCAGGCAGCAGTTCCTCACCTTCGCCAACACCGACACAGTCCGCCTGAGGACAGTCTTTTAAAATCAAATCTGAATTCCCGGAGGCAAAAACGCCACCCAGAATGATCGGTGTGTGCGGTGCGGCTTTTTTAAGCCGCCTGGCCATAATTTTGGTAGTCGGGTAAGTCGTGGTAGAAAGAAACGAGAGTGCAATCACATCCGGCCGATCGTCTTTGACGGCCTGGGCAATATGTTCGGCCTTCATCCGGGGATGACAGGTATCAAACATCCGCACCCGGTGGCCATGTTGACGTATTACCGGTGCCAGGGTTTCAATTCCCAGGGGGGGAAAGGCCATCACCTTGACACGTTCGTCATCAGGACCGGAACCCCCCAACTCCTGCGGCAGCATTCGATAATAGTCTTCATCCCTTACATAAATCAAAAAAACTTTCACTTAAATTCTTTTTCTTTTTCTCTTAATTCATTTATGACTTCTTCAAGGTCGCTTGTATCTTCATTTCCGGTCCGCAAATCCTTCAGCATCTCTAAATTGTCAGCCGTCGTTTTTACCATCCACGCAGCTTCCGCGTTGACCAGGACCTTCGGCAGGACGCTGAAAGCGACCTTGTCATCCCTGCCAATCAATGCCAATTCCAGGACGGTCGCCGTATCCCAGTAGTCGCTTGAGGATGCCCCCCCTTTTCTGGCGACCGCAAATGACACCAGCGGCGTTAATCTTTCGGCCTCCTTGAGGGCCTCATCCGTACCTTTCTGCAGCAATAGTGAGATCGCGTTAACGCCGGGATAATAATCGATCGGCTCACATTCGAATCCCCTGGTATAGGCATCGATTGCCTTATCCAGATATGCAGCGGCGGTCCGTTTTTTTTCCTGGGCGGCTTTTTTGTAAAGATCCTTGTAAATCCGCCCGAGAATACCATAGGTTTCAGCACTGGCCCCTCTTCTTTTCAGCAGCTTTTCCAGTAAAGCGGTGGCCCTGTTTCTGTCACCTTTTTCAGCCCGGCGATTTAACGCCAGAGCATATTGTTGACGCACAATGACCGCATCTCTTACATCCGCCGGCAGACGCTTATAGAGAACAACCATTTCATTCCAGGCACTGACGTCCCGGTAAGACAGCAACAAATCCACCAGTATGCCACTTTCGACGACCTTGAGATCTCCCATCTCTTTTTCAATTTTCTTCAATTCAGACAGGGCATTTTCCAATGGCCTGAGAGTCCGGGCTGATTTCAATCTTTCTCGAAACTCGGTGGAATATTCTACACGATCGCGAAATACATCGGTCAGCTCGTGGCTCATATGAATCCCGGGAAATTCGGTAAACAGTTGGAAAAGAGGGCTGTCCTGGGCTACAGGTCCCTCCAGGGCACGGTGAATCCGGCTTTTGATGTCACCCTTTAGTTTTTCGGCGGCATCTGCGGTCAACCGGCCGTTTTTCAAATCGTAGGGGACCGCTCGTACGAGGTTTATATCGAAGGGAAGATCGCTGATTGTGGCGAAGATCGGAATGGTCGTGTAGGGTTTGGCGGCATGGCGGACGCCGAGTTCGTAAAAAACGTTTGGATTGGCCGTCGTCAGGTCTGCAATCACAAATTCACACAGCAGCAGCCTGGCGAACATGGCCGTATGGATAATGCCGCCGGTTCTTTCCTCATCACCCCTGACACAATCAAGCCCCGATTCCTCGGCCGCCGGCCTGATAGCTTTTCGGTATATTTGATCAAAGTCGATTTCAATCCCCGCTTTGGGATCTGCTTTTTTTCCGAAAGGCATATCAACGAAACAAAGCTTCAACGCAGCTTTCTGGCTATTTTTCATTTTAAACCTCACTTTGGATATTGTCTATTATCGGACACCATCCTACATCCAAATCAATTGATCAAGCAGAAACAGCAACATTTTCAATCAAATAATTGCGCATCATTCCCCTGTCTTCATGCTCCAAGTTATGGCAGTGGTAAAGAAAAAGACCGGGATAGTCGCCAAACCGAACTAGAATCTTAATTCGCTCACCGGGCATGATCAGCACCGTGTCTTTCCACCCCTCATCCACATAACCGTTATGCAAAACACCCCGCCTTTCGAGAACCTGAAACTGCCTTCCGTGCAGGTGCAAGGGATGGGGCATATTCATCCCTCCCATCATTCCAGTACCCCCGCCTTCGTTGATAAACTCCCACACCTCAATACTGTTCTTTGCAACTTTTTCTTCATCTGATACCTGGTCCATTTGAAATATTCTGCCGTTAATGGTCCAGGCCATATGCTGCATTTCAAGGTAAAATTTTTTCGGGTAATTGACATTCTCGGCATCACTTAACCGATAGCGATTGATGGTTGAAAGTCGCTTTGGAAGGTCGATAGACACCTTTTTCCGGCGATTGACCTTTACCTTGAAAATTGAAAAACCGGCGCCGTTGGGAAGAAAGGCTCTGGAGCCCATCATACCGCGCCCCATTCGTCCGCCACCCAGCATCCCCCCATCAAACGGGAGACTTATCAGGGCGGTTTCATAGCCCACCGGCCTACGGCTGAAATCCGCCCACAATTCCACCCGTTCTCCCGGTCCCAACATGGTGTAGTCTTTTTGAATCGGTGTTTCCAGAAGACCGCCATCGGTGCCGATCACGGTCAGCGGGATTTGGTCCTGCCAGGCCAACTTATAGACCCTAGAGTTGGATCCATTCAGAAGCCTCAACCGATAGGCACGGGAGGCAACTGGCAAAATGTAGTCCGGATTGCCGTTGACCAGAATCCAATCCCCCAGAAAACCGGTCATCTGCTCCATGCGATGACCGGAAAGGTAAACAAGCTGGTTGCCACTATCAAAAGTACGATCCTGGATAACCAGCGGGACATCGTATTCAGCGCTAGGAAGTCCTGCCGATTTTTCTTCATTGTCGGATACCAGAAAAAGACCGGCGAGCCCTCCATACACCTGAGGACCGGTCATACCATGGGGATGGGGATGATACCAGTAAGTTCCGGCACGGTTGCGGATTTTGAATTCATACACATATGTTTCTCCAGGAGGGATAGCAAGGCGCGGATGCCCGTCCATATCAGCCGGTACGTGCAGGCCATGCCAGTGGACGATGGATGGGTCGGCAATATCATTAGTAAATCGGATACGAACGTTTTGGCCGGTATGCGCTCGTATGATCGGTCCCAGATAACTTCTGTCAAGAGTAATCAAGCTTGACTGACTACCCTTGATGACCTGCCCCTGATACCGCCATACACCGGTTGGATTACCCGGTAATATGGGTACCTCAGCCGGTGCTGCTTTCAAGGCGATATCCAGATCCGGGACGAAGCTTCCCTGCGGATTCGATGCCGCGCGGACATCTTTCAAACCTATCAGCGAAGGAATGCCGCCGGCTAAAAGTCCAGCGGCTCCGGCACCGGTAATTTCTAAAAATTGGCGTCGATTTATCATTTTTCTAAGCCTCATTCTGTTTTCCGTATTTTTGCCAAATATTAATTATTGTAATCATGATTTGGGGATTTGTAATTGTTTTTACTATATATCTGAAATTAGAATTGCTGAATACATCCCTCTTTGGTTGACGGAATCCCGTGATTTGGATATAGGTCCTTGGGAGTAGGGTTCCATTAAATTTACCCATCTGATTCGGGTGTTGCGGCCCTTGCT
>JASFSK010000423.1:0-4970 GCA_050114455.1 Desulfobacterales bacterium
TGTTGATATCTTTTTAGTTAGCCGATCGGGCGACGTCGTGGGTGTCCCGCGTTCGGTGAACATCAAGAAGACCGGAGACCGATAAATGGGTTATGTGGGGGTCAAGGGCGGCAAGGATGCAATTATCAATGCGGAATCCCTGGTTGAATATTATCGCTGCCGTTCGGGGGGCACACCGATCGATGTCGGACAGATAGAGAATCAGATGCGCCTGCTGGTGGATAAAGTCATCAGTGAAGGTTCGCTTTATTCAAAGGAGATTGCCGCAATCGCGCTCAAGCAAACAGAAGGCGATCCCATGGAAGCTGCATATCTGGTGCGGGCATTTCGTTCCACGGTACCAAGGGTCGCTTTTTCAATTCCAGCCAAAAGCGAAGAGATGTTTTGCATTCGAAGAATTTCCTCGTCCTTTCAAGATATCCCCTGGGGTCAGGTCCTCGGGCCTTCGAGGGATTATGTCCAGCGGCTTATTCGGTTCGAATTGAAGAATGAGAAGACCTTCACGGTAGATCCACCGAAGAAAAAAGACAATTACCCGCTGGAAAAGCCGGTTGAAAAAGTTATCGACTATCTAAGGAGACAGGGGCTAATGGCGGCCGCTGGTAAAAAACCGGACCAGGTGCCCTATGACATCACACGGCAACCGATGGTTTTTCCGCTTGACCGCTCCGCCCGGCTGCAGCGATTGACCCGTGGCGAAGACGGTGCCGTTCTGGCCCTTGGCTATGCCAGTTTGAGGGGATGGGGCTCGGTACACCCCACCTTGGCTGAGATCCGGGTTGGATATCTGCCGGTGAAAATCAAGCATCCCTACTGGGAGACAGAGGTCGTGATCGGAAACGTCATGGCCACCGAGGTGGATTCGATTTGCAGTTTTACGAAAACCAGCGATCCGAAAACCGGTGTTTCTTCTTATGAATTTACCCTGGGATACGGCTTGGTATGGGGACACAATGAACGCAAGGCGATTGCCATGTCGATTTTGGACCGTGCTCTTAGTACCGAAGATCCCAAATCACCGGTGGAAGATCAGGAATTTGTCCTCTACCATATCGATGGTATGGAATCACAGGGCTTTATCTCCCATCTGAAACTCCCCCATTACGTGTCTTTTCAATCCGCGCTGGACAGAATCAGAAGCATTCAGCAAAAAATGCGGCAAAAAACCGCACAAAATCTGAAAGAAGCCGTATATGTATAATTTTGCCTTGCTCGATGAAAATTCAAAACGGGAAGTACGACGGGCGCTGCTCAAAGCCATCGCCATCCCGGGATATCAAGTCCCTTTTGCATCACGCGAACTGCCCATCTTTTTCGGCTGGGGCACTGGAGGACTGCAAATTACACTGTCTGTCATCGGAAGAGAAGAAATTCTCAAAGTCTTTGACCAGGGCGATGACGACAGCGTCAATGCCGTCAATTTAAAGAGACTGATCCAGCTCACCACCGGTGTAACCGTAACCAACGAAACTTCTTCGGCCACCCTGCTGCAGACCCGCCACCGCATTCCCGAGCACCCCCTACGATCCGATCAGGTTCTGGTATTGCAGGTTCCCATGCCGGAACCCTTGCGGAATGTGGAATCCCGCGAAACCGAGACTGCCCGCATGCATGCGGAAAAGGACTATGGAAAAATGTTCGTGAAGCTGTATGAGGATGTGCTTCATCATGGAGAAATTACCCTCGCGTCCGATTACCCGGTTCTGGTATTCAACCGCCATTTGATGGCCACGACACCGATTCCGCGATGGGATGTTCCCAAATTGAATCAGGCCGACAACTTGAATTTGTTTGGCGCTGGCCGGGAAAAAAAGATTTATGCCATACCGCCCTATACCCAGGTCGAGCCATTGTCTTTGGATGACTATGCCTTTCGGATTGAGGATTTTTCAGGCAAGGCCTGCCTGTTTTGTGGAAGTACCGATTCCTATTTAAATGAAATCCCCGCCCCCGGTGGCGGGGGACGGCTCCTTGCCTGCAGCGATACCCATTTTTGTCATTCAAATCGAAAAAATTAGACGGTTGAACCATGAAATCATTATTGTCCGTCAAAAACCTAAAAAAAATATATGGCAACGGGTGTGATGATTGTCTGGGAGATCAACCGACATTGAGCATCGACAACCGGTGTTCAACCTGTGGTTCTATCATCGCCTGCACGGATATCCATTTCGATGTTTTTGCTGGGGAGGTCCTTGGAATTGTTGGTGAGAGCGGGTCGGGGAAAAGCACCATACTTGGCTGCATCAATCTCACACTGCCGGTGACCTGCGGGGAAATTTATCTTAATGATCTGGAAAACGGGCGGCAAAACATTTTGGCCGTGGATGCCCAGACCCGCAGACAGCTTCAGAATAATCATTTTGGCATTGTATATCAGAATCCGCATTTGGGTCTCAATTTTCAGATCAGCAGCGAGGGCAATGTGGCCGAGCGGATGCTGGTGGCCGACTACCGGCATTTCGGATCGATTCAGCAAAAGGTCCATGATCTATTTGCCAGGGTCGAATTGCCGCCGTCCCGTTACAAGGACTTCCCAGGATCGTACAGTGGCGGCATGCAGCAGCGGGTTCAAATTGCAAAAGCCCTGATCAACAAGCCATCGCTAATCTTGCTGGATGAACCCACCGGCGGGCTGGATGTATCCGTCCAGGCCTGTATTCTGGATTTGATTCGTTCCATCAGCAGGGAACTGAAGGTGGCCATGGTTATGGTGTCTCATGATATGCAGGTGATACGCCTGCTCTGCCAACGAATCATCGTCATGAAACACGGGCGCATCATCGAATCGGGATTGACCGATCGCGTCATCGATGATCCCAGAGAAGCATACACCCAAACCCTTGTGCATTCTACTTTATAGTGTTCTTCAATATCGGTTTAACAATCGTTAGTGAATGCGCGTTTATCTCGACACGAATATCCATGGGTAGTCATTCCGGCGAAAGCCAGAATCCAGAGATGTCCTGGATGCGCGGTCGAGCCCGGCATGACGGTCCAGAGACGCTGTGCCTCATACATATCGCCCAATGTCTATTTTAGGGTCTCTTTGTGTCATTGTGCTTTGGTGGCAATTTTTCTATTTTATCCGGGGTAGGAGCAACTCAATGTTCAAAGAAAAGATTTTTGAAATCATCATGCAAGCGGAGCCCGCAGATATCGCCCCCCTGGCAGACAAGATGCGGCAAGTGGTCGACTACCATGTTATCAGCCCCCCGCAACAGGAGCTGGTCATGTTTCGAGCCGAGGAAAGTGTCGAGAAAATCGATTTCAACGTGGGGGAGGTGCTGGTCACCAGCGCCGAAGTCCGGGTTGAGGATGCGATCGGATACAGCATGATCATGGATACCGACAAGCAAAGGGCACTGGACTGCGCCTTGCTGATGGGCATTTATGATGCCGGACTGCCGCAAATGAAGGAAATCGAAAAGCTGGCTGAGATTATACACGGAAAAATGCAGCAAACATTGCGGGAAGAAAGAGAGATCGTCAGTTCCACCCGGGTGAATTTTGAAGTTATGGGTGGCCAGGATCCCAATATCGCGCACAACGTGGAATAGGAGCCATCAGCCATGTCAACCCATCTGGAGGTCATCAATTTAAGTAAGCGATTTACCATGCATATTCTTGGACAAAAAGAGATTGTCGCCTTCCAGGATATCAATTTTAAAATCGATCAGGGAAGATTCCTCGGCGTTTCAGGAAAAAGCGGGTACGGCAAATCATCGCTGATCAAATGTATTTATCGCAACTATGATGTCACGTCAGGAGATATCTTCCTGTATGATCAAACCGGTGCAAAAATCAATCTCACCCAAATCGGTGATATTGAAATGCTGGACATCCGGACCCGACGGATGGGCTATGTCAGTCAGTTTTTTCAAGCCATACCCCGCGTCACCACCATGAATATCGTCATTGAGCCCCTTATCGATCGCGGATGGCAAAAAGAAGCGGCGATAGAACGGGCCCAAGCGCTTTTTCAGCTTTTCGATATCCCCAAAAATCTATGGGATGCATTCCCATCCACCTTCAGCGGCGGTGAAAAACAGCGCATCAACTTGATGCGAACCCTGATCGATTGCCCGGAAATCCTGCTCCTGGATGAACCCACGGCCAGCCTCGATCGCAATAACCGGCAAATTATCTTAAATATCATCCAGGAAATAAAAAAACAAAATATTACCATGATTGGCATTTTTCACGATCCGGCCGAGCTGGAGATGCTGGCGGATGAAATTCTTCCCCTCGATCGACACGCCTTATGTCCACAAAACAACCCGTATGAGCATTTTATGGTAAATCGCAGCTTTGCCTTTCAGGTTTGAAATGGAAGCAGAGCAGATATCCCTTTGGAGATGAATAAGGAAAACCAAATAATCTATTACGTGCTGGAACAGTTGGCGCTACAGGGATCAGGACAAGGATCAGGAAAGGTTGATCAACGCGGAAATCTCCCGGAGCACGGATGATTCTGGAAATTTAAAGCCAGCGTCTGACTTTGGCCTTGTATGCCAGGTATTGGCCGCCAAAATTGCGCTCCAGATATTCTTCTTCCGGTCTGACGGCCAAGATGTCTAAAACAATCAAAAGTGCCACGACCGCCAAACTCATCCAGATCGAACCGTTGACAATCGCAACGCCTGCGAGAAAAAGCAGGAGGGCGAGGTACATCGGATTTCGTGAAAAGCGAAACGGACCCCGACGTACAATTGTTTTGGTGGGCTTGGAAGGGTTAAACGGTGTGTTGTTGCGCAGCAAGATATTCATTGATCCCAGTGCAAAATAAGCAGAGATCACCATCAGGATGCCGCTGCAAATTATCCGGGGCCACCACGGCCATCGGATAATTTTTAACGGAAACAGGTAATCCAATAGAAAACCGCCACCCATGCATATGAGAAGCAGGAGCGGGGGCGCGATGATAATGGAGGGATGATCATCGGTATCTTTTTCCATCATGCGGCCAA
>JASFSK010000424.1:0-4962 GCA_050114455.1 Desulfobacterales bacterium
TTGTAGACATGGGACCCGGAGCGGGGGTCAACGGCGGTCATGTGGTTTTTGCCGGAACACCCCGGAAACTGCTAACCCACCCATCATCCCTGACGGGTCAGTATTTGTCAGGCCGCAAATCCATCCCGATCCCGACCGGTCGCCGTTCCAACCGCAGACCGCAACTCGTTCTGGAAGGCGCCACCCAAAATAACTTAAAAAATATCGATGTCGCTTTTCCGTTAGGCAGCTTTATCTGTGTCACCGGTGTATCGGGGTCGGGAAAATCCACGCTTGTCCTGGAAACATTGTATCCGGCCCTGATTCAGAAAATTCGCCACACCAGAACCCCCGCCGGCGCCCACAAAAGTATTTCGGGCGTTGAACACGTTGACCGGGTCATCAATATCGATCAGTCGCCGATCGGCCGGACACCCAGATCCAATCCCGGTACATACACCGGTCTGTTTTCAAGCATCAGAGAGCTTTTATCCCGCACACCCGAAGCACGCATGCGCGGATACAAGCCCGGTCGCTTCAGTTTCAATGTCAAAGGAGGCCGCTGTGAAGCCTGCCGGGGCGATGGAATCATCAAAATCGAAATGCATTTTTTACCGGATATCTACGTCGCCTGTGATGTCTGCCACGGCGATCGCTACAACCGGGAAACCCTCGAGATTCGGTACAAGGGCAAAAACATTCGGCAAATCCTGGAGATGACTGTCAACCAGGCAACCGATTTTTTCTCGAGGATCTCAAAAATCAGGGTGAAACTGCAAACCCTGGTGGATGTCGGATTGGGATATATTCAGGTCGGTCAACCGGCAACCACTTTGTCCGGAGGTGAAGCCCAGCGCGTCAAGCTTTCCCGTGAACTTAGCAAGCGAGGAAGCGGTAAAACGGTCTATATTCTTGATGAACCGACCACCGGTCTGCATGCCGATGACATCAGCAAACTGCTGGGGGTCCTCAATCAGCTGGTGGAAGCAGGCAATACCGTCATCGTTATCGAGCACAACCTGGATGTCATCAAGACGGCAGATTACATCATCGATCTTGGGCCCGAAGGCGGCGACGAGGGCGGTTATGTGATCGCCAGCGGCAGTCCGGAAGAGATCACCGCTATCTGTAATTCTTATACGGGGCGATATCTGGCAAGCAATACCGGCTAAGAGCGAAAAGCTGACGGTTGAAAATGAAAATTTGGCATAGACACACCTCCGATTTTTCTTAATTATTCATTATACGCTGACCTTCGGTGTGTCTAGTGAAACTCCTCCCGCAGAGCGGGAGGAGCATCATTTACCCCTGATTTGCTGTAGGCATCATATAAAATTCTGTTGACCTTTTTGGTTTAAAGGATTACATAGAGGCTACCTTTCTGCTTTCCCCTTGCCTAAACTCATTTCGATAAGGGCTTTATCCAGATCCAACCAGCCTCATAAAACTTCAGTTAGGCTCGAGCCCTCCACTAACCGTCCTGAATTTCCATTCATCACTTTGATAGAATATTGTCCTATATTCACCGATCAGCAAGTTATCCTGTAGGCGGTGTGTACCCCGATGAAAGAATTCATTTTTAAAAACCTGTCAAAATGAAAAGGAGTGAACCATGTCAGAAACAATGCTGTCACCCGAAGATCAAATGATGCAATGGATTACCTCGAAATGGATAGCTAAACCGATTTACGTTATTTCAGAACTCGGTATCGCCGACCTTTTAGGCGATGGTCCGAAAAGTGTTGAGGCTCTTGCAAAAGAAACAAATACTCACGCACCGACCCTTTTTCGAATCCTGAGGGCGCTTTCATCAGTTGGGGTCTTCGTCGAGACGGAAAACCAGGCGTTCGGTTTAACGCCACTTGCAGAGTGTCTATCATCAAATGCCCTACGTCCCATTGCTCGGATGTTTCTGTCCGAATGGCACGACAAGGCCTGGAACGCTTTAAGCCATACAGTCAGAACCGGAGAGCCGGGTTTTGATTATGCCTTCGGCAAGGCTTCTTTTGAATGGTTCGAAGAGCATCCTGTGGAGCGCTCAATATTGGACCAGGGGCAAGGATCAAAAGCAATGGGATTTGCCAGGGCGATATTGGAAACTTATGATTTTTCGAATTTTAAATCGATTTGTGATATCGGCGGCGGTCAGGGTGTCTTTCTGATACAGCTGTTAACCGGGTATCCTCATATCAGGGGGTATGTCGCCGATCTGCCCGGGGCAGTTGTATCTGCTGAAAAATCTATTGCTAAAGCAAAAATAGGTGACCGATGCAAAGCCATACCCTATGATTTTCACGAGGAGATTCCTCCTGCATGCGATGCATATTTTTTGGTGAATATACTGCACGACTGGGATGACGAGACTTGTATTCGGATTCTAAAAAACATTGCAAAGGCCATGGATGCCGACACCAGGATGTGGATCATCGAGTACATTATTGAGCCGGGGCCTGGTTTTTCAGTTGCAAAATTGCTTGATATAGAGGTCCTTGTCATGGGTGGCGGCCGTGAACGATCCATTGACGAATTTAACACCCTTGCCAGCACTGCCGGGCTGAAGGTGTCTAAAATAATTCCGATTAAAAGCGGCCCGGCTATGTTGGAATGCTTATTAAAGTAGAAATTATCGCGTGAAATCTGCTATCATTCTTCAAATTTGACAACGCCAAAAACGATATGATATCCAAAATTATCTTCATCAATTTCGACATTGAATCAGAACTGTCTAATCAGTGGTTAGCCAGCTTGTTTAAGACCTGTAAAAAAAAACGGAGGATTGGCAGTGATGGAATTCTGCACAAAACGGCTACCCGTGGCTCGCGATGACATTGCTCCGGACGGATCGGATGTACGGATTTTGTTGGGGCTCAAAGGAGGTGGTATGGCTCACTTTGAGCTCCCGCCCGGGCAAACATCGACTGCAGTCACCCATCGAACTGTCGAAGAGATTTGGTTCTTTCTTTCTGGTCGCGGCGAAATGTGGCGTAAGCAGAACGATCGGGAAGAAGTGGTCTCAGTCGAACCTGGTGTCTGCTTGACCATCCCGCTCAGCACCCACTTCCAGTTTCGCTCCTTCGGGTATGGCCCCCTCGCGGCAGTGGGTGTAACAATGCCACCTTGGCCCGGCGAGGGTGAGGCTATTGAGGTCAAGGGGAAATGGGAACCTACCGTTGCCTGACAGGACGAGACCAAACTGTGACTATAGCATAGCTGTGATTCCAGCCGGCGGGCGACGCCGGCGGCTGAATCCCAACGTTTTGATGCGATACACATTCACGTTTGACACTCCTACTACCTTGGGATAGCGGTATAATATCATCATCTATTTCGTATTTCGGTAAATGTCGAATTAATGCTTGTGGCAACACAAATGAAGCTTGGTCTTTATCAGGCTATTTTGTCCCAATTAGAGATGTTAACAAGATGTCTGTTGATCGATTTGAATTTTCAAAATATTGAAGTTCAGAAAAGAGTAATAAAATTTCGGAGAAAATACTATTATTCAAAATAACATATATGGCCTTGCTAACAACCGCATCAACTCGGAGCGTTGGGTCTAACGTAGGGACAACATATGAAGCCGAAAATTAGCATCATAACACTGGCAGTCTCAGATATAGAACGATCCACCGCCTTCTACCGAGACGGGCTGGGGCTAACGACTTATGGAAACTTTCCGGGGATTACCTTCTTCGAGCTGTCCGGTACATGGCTGGCGCTGTATCCGCAAGACCGACTGGCAGAAGATGCTCAGATCGATCCGCAGGGAAGTGGTTTCCGACGATTCACTCTGTCACATAATGTTTCATCGAAAGAGGAGGTGCATCGGGTGATGGAAGAGGCCAGGAAGGCGGGGGCCCTGTTGCAAAAACCAGCCAAAGACACGGAATGGGGGGGTTACTCGGGATATTTCTCAGACCCAGATGGAATCCTCTGGGAAGTGGCATGGAATCCTCATTTCGATCTGACCTAAGGAATAATCAACACCCAACAAGCCTCTTGCAATGGACCTCACAAACCCGACCAATGAAACCTCAAAAAAGGAAGGCCAATATGGCAGATGAAGGTTTTAAGCGCAAAATCACCGCTATCCTAAGTGCCGAGGCTGTCGAGTACAGCCGCCTCATGAAAGTTTAATGGACTGCTGGGTTGTTTACCGTAATCCAGAAAGGTCTCCGGAAACGAATGACGAATACATCGGAGCCCCAGGATATGGGATCTACCCGTTCTCAACTATAGAATAAAAAAGAGCAAATCCATCCATCACCAAAATTTTATTTGGCAAAATTTAAGTCTGCCCCAAATTGCAGAGTTATTTTACGGCTCAAGCGGGATTTAAACTTTCATCCCTTCAGGCAGGGGGTTTATAAACGCAAAATTTCTCAATTAGCAAATCTGTAATTGTAATAAGTTGCAGACGGTAAGCTACAATCGATCCTAATTGCCAAAAAATTGTCTTTGGTTCATCAATGCATCCGTAAAAAATTCATCCTTCAATTCATCCATGATTTGGCGAGCTTCTATCATCTTGTTTTCCTTACAGAGCTCTAATGCTTTTTCAAGTGACGGAATATATTGTTTCTTTTGATCCTCAAATATTTTTTTGGTGTTTTTCAACGCATTAATATATTCCATATATTTGTTTTCGCAATAATCTCCAGCATAAGCGAAACTGCAAAATAGACAAATTAAAGAAATTGCAATTATAAATTTTCTCATTTTGTATCTCCTTTCCCTTATGGGTATTTGCGACTGGAAATTGAGGCCCGCACTCCCACACTGCAAGCCAGTTACCTCTATGGTTCTTAGTTATCGCGTTGGGTAGCCAAATAGAGTTTCCTCAAACATGTGAGAAACCCATACAGACCTCAATGGTAATTTTCCTTTTTCCTTCTTTCATCACCTCCTATTTTTGAATTTATCTTTGCAATTCTGAAAGTGGGATCCCCAGAACTATTTGAAAAAAACACAGAATAATCAATT
>JASFSK010000425.1:0-4960 GCA_050114455.1 Desulfobacterales bacterium
CAGAGACGGGCACCTTGTGGTGTTTCCAATCCAGAAACGCGGATTTTTGCCCAAGGTCAAGGAAATCAAGCGCTTGTGCGGAGGCGTAGTTTACTACGTCGCACAAGCAAGCGCGCCGATTGACGCCGAGATTGGGCAAAAAGACCATTTGTGGATGGAAACTAACTAATTCCTTAAAACTTCAGCTGTGCCGAGGTCCAGGCATTTTTTTAAATCAACCAATCGACTAATTAACCAATCAGCCAATATCCCTGCGTTCAATTCCTTTGAAAATAAAAGCACAAAGCTGTTCGGTTAGAACATCCGGGTCGATGTCCTTGCCGAAGGTAATTCCCGAAAAACAAACCTGTTCGATGCTTCCGAGGATACTATGCCTGAGTAAACGGGGCGGCAGATCATCGCGAATTTCACGGCGCTGGATGCCTTCATTAATTATTTGCAAGACGATATCGCTGTATTCTTTTACCCGGCCATACGTCTCGCTTTTATAATAATCCGGATAGTTTCTGACTTCGATGAGGAGTATTCTGGCAAAAACCCGGTTGGTGGCATACACATTGATGTGAGACCAAATCAGTTTTCGAAGCTTGTTGAGCGCTCCTTTAATTCCTTTGAGGTCGCGGTTGATCTGGCTGCGATATTGCTCGAGATATTCACTCAGCACCTGGTGGAGTAAATCGCGTTTATCCTTGAAATACTTGTAAATAAGGGCATCGGTCACGCCGGCTTTTTTTGCGATTTCGGCGGTGGTGATCGCGCTGAACTCCTTTTGCTCGAGAAGCGCTTTGAGCGCCCGGGTGATTTTGATCCGCCCGGGGGGCATTGGCTTTGTTTTATGGTTTCCCATTATATCAGTAGCAGACAACTGCATGGTGATCCTTTCGAATATTATCGGGTTTGAGATAGAGGGCTGATGGCATAGCGCATGGGGCCTATCGCAAAGGGTCGATTATATCTTCACTTCGTACGCTTACTCCATGCGCCATGCACTATGCTCTCTGCGTGGTACCCTAGTACCCTTCTATTTTAGCAATAATCTCGCGCATTATTTCATCCGCTCCCCCACCGATGGCTATCAGGCGAGCATCCCGATAGCATCGCGAAATCAGCATCTCGTTCATGAATCCCAATCCCCCATACATTTGCAAACAGCCATCGGCCACCTTCATTAAAAGCTGCGCGGCACTCAGTTTCGCCATGGAAACTTCCCGTGTAACATCAAGCTGGGCCTCTTTCATTCTGACAATATGGTATGTGAGTTGCCTTAAACATTCGGTTTCAGTCTGCCAGTCTGCCAGCCGGTGCCGCAGAACTTGTTTGGTTATCAGCGGTTTGCCAAAAACCTTGCGTTGCCGGATGTGCTCGACCGTCATTGCCATCATTTCTTCTGCCGAAATATAGGTCATGGGAATGGCTGAGAAGCGTTCATGCTGAAACTGTCGCATCTGGTAAACGAATCCTTCTCCCTCATTGCCGATCAGGTTCTCGGCGGGCACTCTCAAACCGTCCAAAAAGAGCTCGGCCGTATCGCTGCTTCGCAATCCCAGTTTGTCCAGCTTTCGACTGACCTTGAATCCAGGTAGGCTGGTGGGCACCACAAAGAGGCTAAAAGAGTTGTAACCAGGCTCATCACTGGTTCGTGCCAATAGTGTTAAAAAATCGGCCTGGGTACCGTTGGTAATATAGGTCTTGGAGCCGTTGATCACATACGAGTCACCGTCTTTTAGCGCAGTCGTTTGAATCGCACTGACGTCGGAGCCGGCACACGGTTCGGTGACCGCAATCGCTGCAACCATATCGCCGGCGAGGGCAGGCTTCAGATAGGTATTCTTGAGGTATTCGCTGCCATATTCATATATGGCCGGGGTTGCCATATGCGTTTGAACGGCAATGGCAACCGGTAAGCCGGATCCGTGAATGCGTCCGAGCTCCTCCAGACAGACCGTGTCATACCAATAGTCCAGCCCTTGACCGCCATACCTGGTATCATACCGGATGCCTAAAAAGCCCAGATCTCCCATTTTCTTGAACAGATCGTGCAGCGGTGCCTCGCCTTTTTCCTCCCAACCGTCCATGAATGGGTTGATCTCTTTATCGACGAATTCCCGTACGGCTCTGCGAACGGCATCATGGTCCTTGTTGAAATAAATTTGAGTCGCAGATTTGGATTTTACAGCCATTGGGTACCTTCCAATTATTAGATTGATTGGTTGACTGGGTGAATAAGTCGACTGGTTTAAATGGATATCATCATACAACCCTATCCAATCTTATGGTTATTTTTTATTTTTCTTCGAATCCAAGAAAAATTGCACAATTTCTTTGTGCTGGGGAGTTTGGAGCGCAATGGATTGGTGGGCAGCCTCCCAGTCCAGGGTCTCCTTCAAGGACATGTCTAAACTTTTCTCCAACCCCTCCTTGATTAATCGCAATGCAAACGGAGACTTTTGTGCCAGGGTGGTCGTCAGCGATGCGACCTCGGTTTCGATGTCCACTTCCGGTACCGACTTATAGACAAGACCCATGGCGGCGGCTGTTTTACCGTCGATTTCGTTGCCCAGCATTGCCAGTTCCCTGGCTTTGGCAAGACCCACCAGCCGGGGAAGTAGGTAGGTGCCACCATAATCCATGATCAGACCGATGTTGACGAATATTTCGCAAAATCTTGCATTTTCGGCGGCAATGACAAAATCCCCCGTCAGGGCCAGATTGGCTCCGCCGCCAACGGCAACCCCTTTGAGCTGGGTAACGACCGGTTGAGGCATTTCCCGCAGGGTTTTGACGATCTGTCCCACACCTTTCATGGCAACCAGCCAGTCTTGCGAAGCAATGCTTTCCGAGAAAAGCGATATATCCGCTCCGGAGCAAAAATGGTCACCGGCACCTTTGAGCACCACCACATGAATGTCTTCATCGGCTGCGAGCTCGATGACGGCATCGTACAAATTCAAAATCATATCTTTGCTCATGGCATTCATAACTTCAGGCCGGTTTAACACCAGGGTCGCAATTTGATCTTTTTTTTCAATCAATACGGGCTTGGTCGTCATTGGTTTATCGCTCCTGTTCTCGGGCTCTCTCCATTCCACGCTGGCGCGGTGAAGCGGCGATCGTTGATTGGCTTTGGTATTAAAAATTAGTGATACTTACCAACCAATATAAATAATTTTTTTTTTATATTAATTACAGGATATAATATAGGTTGGTGAATATCACTTAATTATATTTTGTCAAGGAGTTTTTGAGTGTATATCCTGGCATGATTATCGATTGCGGCATGAATTTTGCGGCGAAAATAGGTGCCCGATGGCCGGACAGAGAAAAAATGAAGATGGGATATGCAGCAACAGTCAGAAGATCCAAATCCCGGGAGCGGTGTGGATGTGCCGCGATACTGCCCAAGTATTTCCGACCAGCAATGTTCCTGGTGAACGGTGTCGTAGGTGTACCAAACCTCAATCGGTGGCAAGTATTTGCTCAAGTAATCGATGTGCCAATGAAGCCGCCGCGAACGTCTGCAGTGATGCCCGATACGAGCCTTTAAGCCGCCAGGACCGAAGGCGCTGCCGACATATACATAAAAACCGGGTTGGAGTTTGAGGGTACCTAATTTGCCAACAATGATGTTTTTGGTTTGTTGGGTTTTGAAAACCAGTGCATATGTTCCATTTCCAGAGTGCATGATAAAAATCAGTTGGGAGTCGAAATCGTTCAGCCGATAGGGCCACTTCTGAGGTGCCAGAAATAGTAAGACTGAAAAAACATCACATTGCTTAATTTTTCTAGGACGCTATGCCACAGGAAATTGCAACATGTTTCCATAGAGCCGCTGGGTATTGCTCAACACTGCTGCCACGACGTCATCTAAACTGATATTCTTCAACTCTGAAATTGCCCTAATGGAAGTTGAGATATTGGCTGGCTCATTGCGGCAGTTCGGATCGGGTCCCAGAACCGGGCTGTCGGTTTCCACGAGTATCTGAGATAGGGGGATTTTTTTGACCAGCTTTTGTTTCTGACGAGAGCGGATCACCGAGGGGGGTATGGAAAAAAAATAACCGGCTTCGAGCGCCGGCAGCGCTGCCGATGCTTTACCGTCAAATGCGTGCATTTGAACCTTCGTTGCGTTAGAGTCAAGCAGCAGGGCAACGGCATGCCGCCCCGCTGATCGGGAATGTACGTTGAGCGGCAGATCCAGCTCTTTTGCCAGGCTGATGAAACTTTTAAAGATTTTTTTTTGAAGCGCTTTAGCCGACGCTTCTTTTACCACCCAGAAGTCCAGACCGACCTCGCCGACGGCAACCAGACGGGTGCGCATCTTTCGAATAAAATCATGCATTTTCTCGGCTTCGTCCATATCGAGGATCGTCGGATACAATCCGGCCGCCGGTCTCAATATCGAATGGCTTTCCGATAAAACAATATTTTTACGGGCATCCGCCAGGTTCTCACCAACGGCAATTATGGCGGCGACACCAGTCGCATCGGCTCTTTCAAGGACCTGGCGGCGGTCCTCATCAAACACCGGATCACAAATATGGGCGTGGGTATCGATGATTTGTTGCATGTGTATTGTTGACCCCGATTAAAATGCAGTGCCTTCCTGGTGCCGATGTTGAGGGTTGAGTTTTTTTGAGATGACGCTTATGTGAAACTACTTGGAATGACGAAGGACGATTGACGAATGGTGGATGTCGCTTCGCTCTGCTTTTTTTAACGAATAAAATAGCAAGAATTCCTTAATTCGACATTCGACATTTGTCTTTTTGAAGTTTCTTTTTTTGATCAGACTGGCTGATTTTTAGCCAGCGGCCCCGGCTCGTATGAAACTACAGAAATTTTAGTGTTTTTTTCAGCAGTCCTGACTGATTGGTGGGAGCGGCTTTCAGCCGCGATTGAAATGATAAAGTTCCATTTTTATCGCGGCTGGAAAGCCGCTCCCACAGGCCAAAAAGACAAT
>JASFSK010000426.1:0-4955 GCA_050114455.1 Desulfobacterales bacterium
TCTGTTCTCTGTCCTCTGTCATCTGTCCTCTGTCATCTGTCCTCTGTCATTCATACGGTGTCAGGCTTTCCACGCTATGTTCCGTCACCAGAACAGTCTGCTCAAATTGGGCGGAAAGCGCACCGTCCTTGGTGACCGCTGTCCAATTGTCGTCCAGTATCCTGAGTTCCTTTTTCCCAAGATTAATCATGGGTTCAATGGTGAAGACCATTCCGGGAATCAGGCCGATCCCCGAGCCTTTTTGGCCGAAATGAGGAATTTGGGGGGCTTCATGAAAACCGAAACCGACGCCGTGTCCGACAAATTCGCGCACAACTGAACATCCTTGGTTTTCCGCATAGGTTTGAATGCTCCAGCCGATATCTCCAATCGTATTACCGGGTTTCACCGCGGCCATACCTCTTTTGAGACATTCCCGTGCGACATCCACAATCCTACGGGCATCGGGTCCGGGTGACCCGGCAAAAAAGGTTTTATTCGCATCGGCGTAATAGCCGTTTAAAATAGAAGTGATATCAATATTGATAATGTCGCCGTTTTTCACAATTCGCTTTCCGGGTATTCCGTGGCAAATGACCTCGTTGATGGAGGCACAAATGCTTTTGGGAAAACCGCGGTAATTTAGGGGGGCTGGGGTGGCACCCTTCTTGACCGTAAAGTCGTGAGCCAGCGAATTAAGTTCGTCGGTGGTGATTCCCGGCCTGATTTCAGACTCTACCAGATCGAGCGTTTCCAGCACCAAACGGCCGGCCTTGCGAATGCCATCAATATCCGCCGCCTTCTTGATTCGGATATTATACTTGCGCGCATAGGCCGCCGCTATGTCCTCGGTTTCAGTTTTAGCACTGTTTAAACAGCATTTTTTGTATTTTAAGCCGCTGCCGCAGGGGCAGGGATCATTTCGGCCAACTTTTGCAGTTTTCATTTTCATAGCACATCTCGAGGTACGATATAAAATGACGAAACCAAACGCAACTTACACTATTTGTCGTTTTAGCTTGCATAGGTTTTTGTTCGAAACAAGCAATTTAACCACGAAAAGCACGAAATACAATAAACTACCCCGCGGCAAGCCGCGGAGTATCAAGGTATGATAAATTCTATCCTAACGCAGCAAGCTGCGGGGAATTAAACCCAGCAGATTTCGCAGTCTCTACCCGACATTCATTGTAATCTGTGTAATCTGCGAAATCTGTGGATTAAAACGTTAAATCTACAAATATTTTGTATGCTTTGTGTATATCGAGAAAAATATGTCCCCAAATAATATAATTTTGGCGATATTTCAACAACCAAAAGTTTCTGGCATGACAAATAAGGTTGCCCTAAGGTTGCAGTTTACTATATAAAGCGGGTGATTTTAGCTGACAGGAGACCTGCCAATCTTCCTTGATGAAAACCAAATTGCTGATTTGGCATCAAGGTCACGATGGTGGACTGAGTTGTGTGATTGGGCTGATGGCGAGCATCCGGAGACCTTTCAATGAAGTCAAGTTTTTTATTCAACAGAGTCGAATTTGCCGGGGCCCTTGGTGATTTGGGAACCCTGCTTCCTCTGGCCATCGGACTCATTTTGATCAATGGATTAAACCCTGCAGGTATTTTTTTATCTGTTGGCTTTTTTTATATTCTTTCCGGCCTGTACTATGGGATAACGGTCCCGGTGCAGCCGATGAAAGTCATCGGCGCCTACGCTATTGCGACCGGAATGAACACCGCCCAAATCACGGCATCGGGATTCCTGGTGGCGCTGGTTTTGTTCATTATCGGATTGACCGGCTTGATGGGGCGGATCGGTCGATATATTCCGAAACCGACTGTCCGGGGAGTCCAGTTGTCTACCGGTACCTTGCTGATGGTCGGTGGCGTCAAATTGATGCTGGGAACATCAAAGTTCCAAATTATCAGTCAGGCCGCAGAACCATATTTGACGGTCCAAAGCATCGGATGGGTACCCATCGGCGTTTGGATCGGCGTTGTGGTGGGTGTATTGACCCTCCTGCTGCTCGATAATAAAACGTTGCCGGCCGCGATAATGATTGTATTCGGAGGTTTGATTTTCGGATTGGTTTTTGGCACCCGTGAGGGCCTTGATAATCTGAAAATTGGTTTCAGCCTGCCGGAGGTCCTGCCTTTTGGATGGCCGACCGCTGCAGATTTTACGTTTGCACTATTGGCATTGGTGTTGCCGCAAATACCGATGACTCTGGGCAATGCAGTCATTGCATACGCGGATTTATCGGCAGAATACTTTGGCGAACATTCAAAAAAAGTCACTTACAAAGCAACCTGTATCAGTATGGCCCTGGCCAATTTATTGAGTTCTGCCATCGGCGGCATGCCGCTATGCCATGGCGCCGGCGGCTTGGCTGGCCATTTTCGCTTCGGTGCCCGTACAGCGGGTTCCAATTTAATGATCGGCGCCTTATTCGTGGTTTTGGCCATCGGCTTGGGCAGCCATTGCCTTGCGATTATCCATCTGTTGCCGCTGTCCATTTTAGGTGTACTGCTTCTTTTCGCCGGTAGTCAACTGGCTCTGACCGTAATGGACTTAAACGACCGTTGCGATCTGTTTGTCTGCCTTATTATCCTGGGAATTACCCTGGCAACCAATTTGGCCGTTGCCTTTATAGCTGGTATCGCGATCGCCTACTTATTGAAATGGAAAACCATAAGTGTTTAAACTATATATAATTACGAATGGTTAGAAAATATATAAATTGTAAAGGGATCATATTATCTTAAAAAGCGTTTGCCCTGGTTCACTTCAAGTGCATTCTTGACAGGATAGGACGGTAAAATATAAACATAGGTCAGGTGGTTCATGGTTCAACGTTCAGGGTTGAAAAGTCTAGACAGCGCGTATCAAAAGAACTCTGTTTCCATCATGTTATAAAGCCTTTTCATCTTTTGATTAATACCCTAAATGTTATTAATTTAAGGCCTGATGTTATCCCCGTGGGAGCGGCTTTCCAGCCGCGATTAAATGATTGCGGTGACGATATGTGAACGGGCATCGCAGCGGATCCTCCGCTGCGATTATTGAAAGGAAAAAATATGGCAAAACTGATTAAAGAGGAAGGTGAAGGGGGCAGGCTTCACATCGATTCACCCCTGATGGGTGAATCACTGGTCAGCAAGGAATTGTTGAAGCAAACCGATGCCGCTGAATACTTTCGAATGCATCCGGATATCAATGTTCTTAAGATCGGGGGGCAGAGCATCATGGATCGTGGCGCAGACGCCCTTTTCCCTATTCTGGATGTCCTGATCGAGGCAAAAGACAAACATAAAATTCTTTTGATGACCGGCGGTGGGACACGTGCCCGCCATGTATACAACATCGGTGTCGATTTAGGTATGCCTACTGGTGTTCTCTCTAAACTCGGCGACAAGGTTTCCTGGCAGAATGCGGAGATGCTGTCTGTCTTGTTGTCCAAACATGGTGGGGTTAAGATCGGACATGGTGACAATCTCGAACAGCTGACGATGTTCTGCCGGCAGGGTTATCTCCCGATTACCTATGGCATTCCGCCCTATGGGTTTTTCGAACACCCGGCCGAGTACGGTTCGATTCCGCCGCATCGCACCGATTGCGGAGCATTTCTCTTAGCGGAAAATATCGGCGCCCGATCGTTGATCTTTTTAAAGGATGAGAAAGGGCTGTTCGATAAAGATCCCAAAAAAGTCGAGGGCAGTGACCGTGAAGATCTTAAATTTTTCGACCGGATATCGGCCAAACAGCTTTTAGAAATGGATCTGGACGATCTCATCATTGAGCGGCCGATATTAACTTTGCTGCAACGTGCAAAGTGCCTCAAGGAGCTTCATATCATCGATGCACTCCATCAACCGGACCACATCCTAGCAGCTTTGAACGGCGAGAACGTCGGCACGATTATCTACAAGGAGGAATGATGCGTCGGCCTGGTTTGGATCAAACAAAATGGCGTATTGCGTCGGAAGTTGTCGTTTCGCCGTCTTCTTAACCAATCAACGTTATCTCGATTCAGGCTGTCCGTCTTTTTGTCCCTTGCCGGCATCCAGCCAGACGATTTCGGCGCCACTGGCGTCTTTAATTTGATCGAGCTCTTTTTTGCGGATGTGCTTGGCATACAATTTGACATCGCCGCCGCTGACGCCAACAACCCTGAAGCGCGGCTTTTTTTCACCTTTTTCGACTTTTCGTCTTTCACGGACGAAGATTTTAGCGTTCATGGTTTTCATCCTCCTTTAGAGATTAGGAAATTGACAAATCGGCAAATCAGCTGTTACCCGTAACGTGATCGCCCACGTTTTACACAAATAATTTCATATGTGAATATATATCCTTGGAGGATATATGTCAACGAAAAGAAAAAAGCCTGTTAGAAATACCCACCCCGGTTCCGGTAAAACCGAACGCTATATTCAGCCATCACTATTGCTGGGACTTAAACAAAAACCCTCTTATGGCTACGAGCTCATTCACAATATCCAAAATTTTGGCTTCGTTCGGGGACAGGCGCCGCCGGGCATGATCTACAGGCATCTGCGGGAGCTGGAAGCAGGTGGATTGGTCTGTTCGGAATGGCAGACCGAGGGAAGCGGTCCGGCACGACGTATTTACCGTCTGACAGTCGAGGGTGAGGAAGCCCTGGCCCTTTGGATCGAGTACATGCAGGGACAGGCAGACAATTTGCTAAATTTTGTACAGCAATATGAGCAGTTGAGAGATAAAAGCAGTTGAACCGACCCGCAGGAACCTGTGCGCAACAGAACCTTGTTTATTTTCTACCTTATTCAACTGAATAATCATACCGCCACCCGATAACAATTCCAAAACAAACCTTCAATGATCATTACCCGGATATTCCAATGCATATTTATCAGTAAAATCTATAATAAATTAGAATAACTCAGGATTTTGGATTTATAGCCGTTATTTCCAACTTTTAGGTGACCAAATAGTTTTA
>JASFSK010000427.1:0-4945 GCA_050114455.1 Desulfobacterales bacterium
AAACCCCGCAAGGGCTGGTTCGTCCAAGAAAATCATCACCGGTCGCTGCAGCAATGAAAGTCTGTGTGTTTGCCAGCGGGCTTTCATCGCCACCAGCTTGACCACCATATCCCTTAGTTGGGGGTCGTAAAAAATGGGTCGTCTATTCTGATCGACAACGCCGGTGCCCATGGTAAACGGACCGGTAATTTGACCTTTTACCGCAATAGGTGGCGCAGTCAGGGTTTGAAGTCGTTTCAAAAACACAAAAAAGCCTTTGGCGTCATCCTCTTTCAGGGCAAAACGTGAAGCGTCAAGTTCAATTTTCCCTTCGAAAGCGGCCATATAATCTTCGTAAAATGCCAGTAAATCGTTATCATAGTCATCACTGGCAGTATTGACATAACCGCTGCCATCATCAGAACAAAAACCCGGTAGTCCAGAGGCAAACTGAACCATCATTCCTTCCTTTTGGTGAGCCGGCAGCTGGGCCCAGAAAGGAATATCAGGTATATATTCCATTATCAGGTCGCAGGCTTTTTCATGATCGGTCAGCGGCAGACTGCCAATCAGGGTGGCAAGGCAGTTCGCCTGAAACATTTCTACCATTTTCACGATTCCTTGCAGAACACGAATGGTCCGTACGTTGAAAAATTGATATGACCAAGCGATGAAATAAGTCGTATCGTATCCAATTTTTTCAAAATTTCGCAGAACAAATCTAAATTGAAAACTGTTAGGTTAACATGTGAAATTTTGTTTAGCAAGATTTAGATTAAGTGTATTGCCTTCGATATCTTTATCAGCAGTCTGTGAGAGATCAAATGATCCATTTTAAGGCCGTGATCGCCGGATCGAACTCGCAGCCTGCAAATTAAAACTTGAAATGATTGACACAAAAATTGCCTGGTGATATATTCAGGGCGCTTGATGTCCTTGCTGATTGCAATTGAAGTCCGGATAAACCTGACCTGGGTTTTCGGAGTAACAAATGCCAAAAATTATATCATTTAAAGATAAAAAAGGACTGGTCGAACAAAGACAGGCCGAGCTAATTAGAAAGCGCAAGGTCCTGGCAGTTCGAAAGGTTTTTCAGTGTACCCAGTGTGCACTTAAATGTGAGAAATGCGGCACGCAAATTGAGCGACGTTCTGGCGACACCGCAGATTACCGCCGCAAGCTGAATGTACCATACAATTTTTGTGAAGGATGTTCGGAAGAATATTTGGATTTTATCGAACGACTCAAAGGAGCCGGGGATCCGGACTGCTACTGGCATAATGAGGCCTGGATTGATGCCTGGAAAACATGGATTGATTATCAAAGCAGCGTTGATCGGTATCTGAAATCAAAGGAATTTGTTCAGCTTATTAACGAACTCAAACAAACCAGGCCTGAAGAATAGGAGGGAACATGTTTGGAATTGGAATGCCAGAATTGATAATAATCTTGGTCATTATCCTGATCATTTTTGGAGCCGGCAAATTACCGGAAATCGGCGCGGGAATGGGCAAAGCCATTCGAAACTTCAAAGGCGCCTCGGATGAAGAAGACAAAAAGGAACCGGAAAAAATAGAAGAAGAGGAAAAAAAAGTCTGATATGCCGTCGCTAACCGGTCGATCTTGATTCTATCGATAAAAAAGAGAACAATTCGTCAACAATTAGATTTACCGATAATCATAAAATTCAAGGACAACACAGCAGCTTACCCCCACCGAATGTCGCCTCAATTCCGGAATAATGGCATGAAAGAATAATGATAAAAAAAAAGACCGCTATCAATAGAGGACAATTTAGGATCTGAAAATTATTCTCTTTTCAACAATATCACCTTATGGCTAAACGCTCAGTTCCATGCTATATCTTACCGCTGTAGTTACCATTGAAGACCTCATTCGATTTCAAGTTCTAAAAAGGCAGGACCTGTCCATTCATGCCCGCGAAGAAGCCACCGACATCTCAAAAGAGACAACGCCGGGGAGGACGCCTCACCAGGGAGCTGGATGTCATCGAGGTGCGCGGTGCCAGGGAGCATAACCTTAAATCCATCGATGTCACCCTGCCCAAAAAAAAGCTGGTAGTTATCACCGGTGTCTCCGGATCGGGCAAATCGAGCCTGGCCTTCGATACCATTTTCGCCGAAGGACAGCGACGGTACGTGGAATCGCTGTCCGCCTATGCCCGCCAGTTCATCGGACAGATGGAAAAACCCAAATACGATACCATTCGCGGGTTGTCGCCCACCATCTCCATCGAGCAGAAAGCCGCCAGCAAGAATCCCCGCTCCACAGTGGGTACCATCACCGAGGTGTATGACTATTTGCGTGTATTGTTCGCGCGTATCGGCGAGCAATTCTGCATTGGCTGCGGCCGACATGTGGGCCACGGTAATGCCCAGCAAATGGTCGATCAGATCGCAGCCTTTGCACCCAATACCAGAATCCTGCTGCTGGCCCCCATCGTGGAAAACCGCAAGGGTGAGCATCGCGACCGGCTCAATGCACTGATCAAAGAGGGTTACGCGCGGGTACGCATTGACGGCGTTGTCCAGGCCATCGAGGACGTACAACGCCTGGCCAAAAACAAAAAGCACACCATCGAAGTGGTGGTGGACCGACTGATTATCAGACCGTCAGAGGCCTCTCGCAAACGCCTTACCGATTCAGTAGAGACCACCTTAAAAGTGGGCCAAGGTCAATTGATCGTCCACGTGCTTGGGGAACAAGAGCTGCTCATGAGCGAGGCACGCACCTGCTGCGGCAAGGCTTATCCAGAATTGCAACCGGCACTTTTTTCATTTAACTCTCCGATGGGCATGTGCCCGGAATGTAATGGCATCGGCAGCCAGTTGAGTATGGATATCGACAAACTGATACCGGACAAGCACCTCTCCATCCGCCAGGGTGCCATTGTCCCGTGGCGCAACTACTTCAACAAGAACAAGAACCGTAAAGGCTCATGGGGAGGTCGCCAACTATTGGCCATGGAGGCGCAGTGGGGCCTTGATTTCGACATCCCCTGGAATCGACTTCCGAAAAAGCAGCAGCGTATCCTGTTGCAGGGATCCAACGGTCGGGAGATAATCGTCGACTGGGACTCGGAGAAAATCCAGGGTAAGGTGACCCTGGCATGGGAGGGACTGCTAAACACCATGATGCGCCGTTATCGTCAGACCCAGTCGGAACATCAAAAAAAATACTATGCCGGATTCATGTCTGCTCAGCCATGCCGAAAATGCAATGGCCGCCGGCTCAAACCTGAAGTCCTGCACGTGCGTATCGCCGACCAGTCGATTATCGATGTTACCAACATGACCATTCATCAGGCCCACAGCTTTTTGACCCGGTTAAGCCTGCACGGCAATCGCAAATTGATTGCCGAGGAGTTGATCAAGGAAATCGTTAGCCGCCTGGGTTTTCTGATTAACGTCGGCCTCGACTACCTGACCCTCTCCAGAAAAGGTCCCACCCTTTCCGGCGGCGAATCCCAGCGGATCCGCCTCGCCTCCCAGGTAGGTTCCGAACTAACCGGCGTATTGTATATCCTGGACGAGCCCTCCATCGGTCTGCACCAGCGTGACAACATCAAACTATTGAAAACCTTATGTCATCTGCGCGATATCGGCAACTCCCTGATCGTCATCGAACACGACCGTGAAACCATGGCCACGTCCGACTGGATTGTGGACATGGGACCCGGCGCCGGACTGCTGGGCGGACAAGTCGTCAGCCAGGGCACCTTCCGGAAAATCTGCCGCGACAATCAGTCCCTCACTGGTCGTTATCTGAGCGGCAAGGCTGCCATCGAGATCCCCAGAAAACGCTGCACCCCGCGCGGTGCCGGCGACCGCTGGATCGTGGTCCGCAAGGCCGCCGAAAACAATCTGGCCCAAATCGATGTTCGGATTCCTTTAGGGCTGCTGGTAGCCGTAACCGGGGTTTCCGGGGCGGGCAAATCCACCCTGATCAATCAAATTCTATATCCGGCCCTGGCCCGTCGTTTGCACAACACCCAATTGGAAGTGGGCCGCCATGATCGCATCGAGGGCCTCGCCCATCTCGACAAAGTGATCAACATCGATCAGAAGGCTATCGGACGCACCCCCCGCAGCAATCCGGCCACCTACACCAAGGTCTTCGATCACATCCGGGATCTGTTTGCCCTGCTGCCCGAATCCAAAATGCGGGGCTACCGAAAGGGCCGTTTCTCTTTCAATGTCAAAGGCGGACGTTGCGAAGCCTGTCACGGAGACGGTCATATCAGGGTGGAGATGCATTTTTTAGCCGACGTTTTCGTGCCCTGCGAAGCCTGCTGGGGAAGGCGTTTCAACGACGCCACCCTTGAAGTGACCTTCAAAGGCCACACCATCGCCGATGTGCTCAATCTCTCTGTACGCCAGGCCCGCGAGTTGTTCGTAAATCACCGCAAAATCCGTAGTATTCTTGACACCCTCATGGATGTGGGCCTGGGCTATATCAAACTCGGTCAATCGGCCACCACCCTTTCGGGCGGCGAAGCCCAACGCATCAAACTGGCCCGCGAATTGGCCAAAACCGGCACCGGGCGCACCCTCTACATCCTGGACGAACCCACCACCGGTCTTCACTTCCAGGATATCCAAATGCTTCTGGCCGTGCTTCAGCGCTTGAAAAAAGCGGGTAACACCGTCATCGTCATCGAACACAACCTGGATGTGATCAAAACCGCAGACTGGATCATTGATCTGGGCCCTCAAGGCGGCCATGGTGGCGGCCGAATCGTCGCCCAAGGGGCTCCCGAAAAAATAGCAAAAAATGCTGCAAGCTTTACCGGCCAATACCTGAGGGAAGTTCTGGAGCGGAGATGACTCTGGATATGTTGGCCAACTACCTGATGTCGTAGTTGGCCTTATTCAAGAGGTGCTGTGTTCAAAAGATAGCATGTTAAAAAGGAATATCATCGTCACCAGGACCTTGAGGCGGCATT
>JASFSK010000428.1:0-4943 GCA_050114455.1 Desulfobacterales bacterium
GGTTTGTTTTTTCCTTGAGAGCCAATTCAAGATCACTCAAATAACTTTTGAGTGTATAGCTGCCCCAGGGAACAAATTGCGCTCTGCGTTGATTGAAAAAATCATCTTCATCCGCAGTACAGGATAATAGGGCATTGGATCTTACCTGGTCAAAAAAATAGAATTCAATGTTTAGGATTTTGTCGATTAGAATCTTTCTTTCCAAAGCGGATGCCTCCGGGGATTTGATGTAAAGATCACAATGACGTCGAATGACACTTCAAATACCATCGTGGATGTTCGGCTAACAGAAATGAGAATATATCTTTTCAGCAAAAAAATTACAACTGCTATAGAGGGTACAAAGCATGCAAAAAAATATTGAACTGCCGTTTAAGTTGGGGCTGCCCGCCCGTTATGTACAAGGATATGGTGTCCTTGATCAATTGGGAGATGAATTACGTGCCATGGGCCAGAAGCCATTCATTCTGGTTGATCGCTATATTTGGAGTCTGCTTGAAAAAGATATCACCCATAGCCTTGAAAAAGCGACGTCCCAATACGAGGTCTGCGAATTCGAAGGTGAATGCTGCCACGAAGAAATCAACCGCACCGCCATGCAAAGCCGGGACAAGGGTTGTGATGTGATTGCCGGTATTGGAGGTGGCAAGGCCCTTGACACGGCCAAGGCCGTATCGCACAAATTGAACAAACCGATGATCATGGTGCCGACGACGGCCAGCAACGATGCCCCTACCTCCCGGTTGGTGGTTGTCTATTCTATTGAGGGAAAATTGGAAGAAGTGCTCACTTTGGCGGCCAATCCACAACTGGTGCTGGTGGACACCAAGGTGATTGCAGCCGCTCCGGTGCGGTTTTTGGTTGCAGGTATTGGCGATGCCCTGACGACAAAATTCGAAGCCGAACAGTGTGCTCTGGCGGGCTACCCGTCCAGTATGAACGGCCGCCAGACCTGTGCCGCCTTGGCTCTCAGCAATCTCTGCTACGAGATAATTCGAAAAGACGGATTGAAGGCCAAGCAGGCTGTCCAACAGAAACTGGTTACACCCGCTGTTGATCGGGTCATCGAGGCCAATATCCTGCTCAGTGGATTGGGGTTTGAAAATGGTGGACTTTCTGTAGCCCATGCCCTGACCCGAGGACTGAGCGCATTGCCCGAACTTCATGGCGCCCTACATGGTGAAGAGGTAGCCTATGGCCTGTTGGTGCAGTTTGTTTTGGAAAACCGATCTGCATCCTTCATGCTGGATATAAGGCAATTCTATCGCGACATTGGACTGCCCCTTGGCCTCCCGGACTTGGGATTGGAAGATCCCCAAGACCATCATTTTCAGACCATTGCCCATTACACCTGCGTCTCCCCCCAGAGTCATGTTCACAAATTGACCGTTCCGGTAAACGAAAGAATCATTACGGACGCCTTGCGGATGGTGGATATCATGGCCCGAGATGATGGTTAGGGCACAGGTGATATAACGGAACATATTTATGACAACCGCTATAGACAAAGGGGCTGCAGACAATACCGCAGCCCCTTTGTTTTGGAGAGAAATGGTTTCGAAAAAATCTATGTGTGCAGAAAAATGCGGGTCAGTTTCTGCCAGCTTGTTTGGGGAAGATTACCATAAATATCATCACCTAAATAGCCGCCGTCTGCTGCCAGAGGTCCAACTTCCTCCTCGATCACATCGTAGAGGCTGTCGATCTCCTTGTCCAGATAGGCGCTGGCCTCTTCGCCGATCATCAGATTCTTGATATCCCGGCGCAGGTGGCTGGAGTGCAGTCGCATCACCCAGCCCTGGGTATAAGGGTCCTGGTTCGCCAGGCTGCCGGTCTCCCTCAACTCGGGATTGATGTCGGTCACCACCCCGCCAACTGGAGACTGAACCCGGGCCATATTCGAACCCCGTCCCAACATGATGTCGCCCCGACCCTGCTCAAGCTCCTTTCCCAGCAAAGGAGCCTCAATACGATCCAAAGGACCCAGCAGGCGCAAGGCAAAATCATCGAGACCGATTCTGACTGTTGATCCTTCCTCGATTTTGACCCAGGTATGTCCCCGGTGCAGATAATACCCATGGGGAATTTTGAATCCTTTGATATCGAGGATATCTACCGGTTGAACCACGGCATGCACCGTGTATTGGTCGCTAAAATATTGATCGAACTCGCAGTCACCGCATTGGTAGTCATGGGTGCAGGTACGAAAATCAATACGGCCCTTCATATGGTGCAGGCAAGGCTGATGGGCGGGGGAAAGCTCTCTGAGCCGATCTTTCCAGAAAACAATTTTCCGGCGCTTGTCGACCAATGCTTTGCCCTGTTGGTGTCGCTTTTTGTTTTAACGGGCCACCCGTCTCAGGGATCGGTCAAAGCGACAAATTTCGCAGTGATAGTCAATTTCACAGGCCTTGCGCCGGACAACACCGGCCTGCATCCAGATGCAGGGCGTGTGACTCGATTTGGCTTGACGTTCTGTTTGGCTGGCATTCATGATACTTCCTCTTGGTGCAGGCAAAGTTCTTGAATCATCGCAATTCGTCGCTAAAGATTTACCCGATGAAAAATTAGGTTCTCAAGAAAGCCTTGGTCAGATTGTTCCAGCCAAGATCCGGCAGATTCCCGTAGACATCTTCGGCCAGAAAGCCACCGTCGGCAGCCAATGGTCCGGCAACATCCTCAATCATCGTCTCAAGGTTGGTGACCTCGTTGTTCATCCATGACAAACTGCTTTGATCGACCATTAATTTTGCCATGGTTGCCTTGACATCGGGCGTTCGGACCATAAAAAGCCAGCCATCTCCGTAAGGCTCCCGGTTGGCGATATCGGGTCTTTCCCTGAGTTTGGAGTTGACCTCGACGATCACCCCGTCAATCGGTGACAGAACATCTGCAAGGTTGCCTTTGCGGTTCAAGCCCCAGCCGACCTTGCCCTGATCCAGTTCCTTGCCCATCAATGGCAAATCAAGGGCATCCGCCTTTCCCAACACTTTTAAAGCAAAATCATCAAGTCCAATGCGAATGTAGCCCCCGCTTTCGATACGCGCCCAGGCGTGGCCGTCGTGGAAATAGAAATCCATCGGCACATCAAAACCTTTGACCTGCTGGACTTCACCCGGCAAGGCTTTGCTCTTGGTGGTCCAGACATCTTCGAAGAATTGATCAAAATCACAGGTAGCACATTGGTAGTCATAGGCGCAGGATCGTCGTTCAATGCGATTGGTCAAACTGTGGCGGCAGATACGGTCCATGTCCGGCATTCTTCTCATGGCATCCTGCCAGGTCGGCTGTTTGCCGCGCTCGGCCTTGGCCGCCATTGCAAAATCATATTTGCAGCTGGTGCAGTCATAGTAGTTATCGCAATTTTTAAATTTGACGACGCCGGCTTGCATCCACAGACAGGGATTTGCCGCTTTGGCCTTTTTGTCGGGTTTGACCATCCAGACCTGACCCTTCATCACCGAGCCAATCTCGCCCTGGGATCCCAGATCCTGCCAGCTACCTTTACGATACGTCGATCCAAATCCAACATTGCTTCTTCGATTTTCTCTTTTTGTGTCAGCCATTTCTCTCGCTCCTTTGTTGATTCTGGGTTTGTTGTTTTGTCAATCTATAGAGCAAGTGATGTGCCAGGCCTTGGATATAGAACCAAATAAATTATAACTTACTGTATTTATGTGATAATTAATTATAGCGATCCATCGGACAGGGGGTAGTTGGAATTTTTGCGTGTTGACAAATCCAACACTTTACGAACCGGTCGGACTTTTTTCTTGCAAGATAGCGTTTTTATCATTAATTATTAGATAGTTGCGCGATTGTTGGATTTTTCAACACCCATGTTGGATTTTTCAACTGCACAATCCGGATGCCGCAAAGGAAGGTTCTCAACTTGTCTTTTCTTCAGCCACTTTTTTTAATTTTTCGTTGGCCCAGATGGCCACCTCGACCCTGCGGTTTTGGGCACGTCCTTCGGCTGTGTCGTTGCTGGCAATCGGCTGTGATTTTCCATAGCCCTCGGTCGCAATGCGCGCTGAGTCGACGTTCTGGGTCACCAAATAACCCGAAACGGATTGTGCGCGTCTTTCCGAAAGTTCGAGATTGTATTCATCGCTGCCGGTGGAATCGGTATGTCCTGCCAGTAGAATGTTGGTGTCGGCGTATTTGTTTAAAATGGTGGACAGCTCCGCCAATTCAGATTTGTAGCCGTCTTTGAGGTTCGCTTTATCCACGTCAAACAGAATTCCCGAGCTGAATGTTATCTTGATGCCTTCACCGACGCGTTCGACCTTGGCCCCCTGGATATCGCGTTCAATCTCAGCCGCCTGCTTGTCCATATAATTGCCGATAAATCCGCCGGCAACACCGCCTACCGCCGCACCGATCAAAAGCCCGGCCACCGTGCTGCCGGTCGCGTAGCCGATCAGGGCTCCGGCTGCACCGCCGGCGCCGGCGCCAATGGCTGCGCCTTTTTGGGTGCGGCTCCATTCGGCACACCCCATGGTCACCAGTAAAAATGAAAAGATCACAAACCCGACAAAGATTTTTTTCAGCATTGTTTTTCCTCCTGTATATGAATTTTCTTAAGCTATTATATTATGACAATCCAATGTCAAGATTTTTCAAGGCTGCCGCCTTGCCTTCAGGGAGCGGGGCGAGGATCTAATTCGGCGTCTTATATTTTCTGACCTGCTTCTAAACATCCTCATGCTGGTGGGGGACTTCTCCGAGGGGGTGCACGTGCCGATGCTCATGAACGCGTTCTTTATCTTCAAATTCGATTTTGCCGTCTTTCAGGGTGCAGATTTTATCGGTCGCATAAAGTGCAAAATCAAGATCGTGGGAGATAATAATATAGGACAAATCGAGGTTGGCAATTATATCAGCTATTTTTTTGCTGGCATCAATATCAAGGGCATTCAGCGGCTCATCCAACAGCAGCA
>JASFSK010000429.1:0-4935 GCA_050114455.1 Desulfobacterales bacterium
TTACATTCGTCATAACCGTTCAAAATTGGTCGCTGTTGTATTAACACATGGTCACGAAGATCATATCGGGGCGTTGCCTTACCTAGTCAAGGAAATCAATGTGCCAATTTTCGGCACTGCTTTTACCCTGGGACTTGTCCGCTACAAGCTCGAGGAGCGGGATCTCATCGCGTCGACCGTTCTGCATGAGATTTTTCCTGATGAAAAATTGAAATTGGGGCCTTTTGAGCTCGAGTTTATCAGGGTGGGACACAGCGTTGTCGATGGCGTAGGGATCGCAGTTCATACTCCTTTAGGCCTGGTTTTGCACACAGGAGACTATAAAATCAATTTTGGGTCTGGCAGTGGCGGAACGACCGATGTCAATAGATTTGCTGGCTATGGCGAGAAGGGGGTCCTTGCCCTCTTATCCGATTCGACCAATGTGGAAAAAGACGGCTACACCATTTCGGATAAAGAGATCGGTGAAGCCCTGGACAAAATCATAACCGACAGCGATGGACGGGTTATCGTTGCACTGTTTGCTTCTAATATTGCCCGGATTCAGCTTATCGTTGATATCGCCATGGCAAAGGGCAAAAAAGTTGTTTTCAACGGCAGAAGCATCGAGGCCAGCGTCCATATCGCCAAATCGCTTGGGTATTTAACGATTCCGGTTGACGCTGAAATCGGTATAGAGCAGGTAGTTGATTATTCGGACGACGAAATTATTATCATAACTACCGGCAGCCAGGGAGAACCCATGTCCACCCTTGCCCGGATGGCGTCGGGCACCCACAAACAAATCAAAGCCAAGTCCGGCGATACTGTGATACTGTCTTCAAAATTCATCCCTGGAAATGAACGCGCCATCGGTAGGATCATTAACAACCTTTATCGAAAAGGCGCAGATGTTATTTACGAAAAAATATCAGATATTCACGTCTCCGGCCATGCTTTCAAGGAAGAACTGAAATTGATGATCAAGTTGACCAAGCCGGAATATTTTATCCCGATTCATGGGGAATATCGACATCTAATCCTGCATACGCGTTTGGCGAAAGATGTGGGAATACCTGAAAACAACATCCTGTTAGCGGAAAACGGGAAGATTATAGAGTTTGATGAAACCGGAGGACGGCTCGGCGGCAATGTGACAACCGGACGGGTGCTCATAGATGGTAAAGGCATCGGCGACGTCGGTCGAAGTGTGCTTAAAGAACGGCGTATGCTTTCAGAAGAAGGACTTGTCGCGGTGACCCTCGCGTTTGATGAGGAGACCGGTATTATCATGTACGGACCAGAAATCGTTTCCCGCGGATTTGTATTTCAAACCGAAACCGGTCATCTGCTGGAAGACGCTCAATGTGTGATTTTAGAGATTGTCGACGAGATTACACCCGAGGTTTCAAATCGCATAGATAAAATTCGTGCTAAAATTCAAACTGCCTTGAGAAAGTATTTTTTCTTTACCATCGGACGTCGACCGGTTATACTCCCTTTTATAATGGAAGTATAATAAGAAATTATGCGCAAAGAAATCTACGGAATTATTCTTTTTTTCCTTGTTATTTTCACTCTGATCAGTTTGCTGTCCTACAGTCCGGCTGATCCGTCGATTAACAATTCCAGGGCTTCAGGGCAGATTCATAACCTTTTCGGTTTTCTCGGTGCCCACCTGTCCGGTTTTCTTATCGGGCTGTTTGGATTGGGTGCATTCTGGATTCCCATTCTTCTGTTGCTGGCCAGCATCCATTTTTTCGGCAACCATTCCAATCGTGCCATGGCTTTGACCCTTGTCGGCGGCATTATTCTGGTGATCGTCACAGGAAGCCTCCTATCCATGCAGCAAAATCATTTCATTTTGTTCGGCAGTAAATTTTCAGCTGGCGGCATTATCGGCATACCATTTAAGGCCTTTCTAGTAAAATATACCAATCATGCCGGTGGTGTCATTATATTAACACTTTTGTGGATTATCGGATTTATCCTGGCCACCGGGTTTTCCCTAATAGCCTTCGGTAAACGTTTTTGGAGCTGGATTAACTCTGTCAATAACCGTCTCAAGACGTTTTACCTGAAACGCAAGGAGCGCAGAGCAAAAGCCAAAAAGCGTTCGAGAGTTGACAATAAAAAAATTAGTCAAAAGGCTAAAAAGATCAAAATCAAGACATCGGCACCCAAACCCATTAAGGCAACGCCTGCACCAAAACAGGAGGTTTTTGATTTTATGAAAAGCGGCAGGGGATACCAGCTGCCGCCCTATAGTTTCCTTGAAGATCCGGAAAATCCGCCAACTTCCTCCGATGATGAGAACCTACGGATGCAGTCGCAATTGCTCGAAAAGAAACTTGAGGATTTTGGAGTTCATGGGAAAGTGGTGGCCGTGTCCCCCGGTCCGGTGATTACAACCTATGAGTATGAACCCGCTCCGGGAGTAAAGATAAATAAAGTTGTCAATCTATCTGATGATCTTGCCTTGGCACTGCGAGCCATCAGCATTCGGATCGTGGCACCGATTCCCGGCAAAGCGGTGATTGGCATCGAAGTTCCCAACATCGATCGGGCCATGGTGCGTTTCAAGGAAATAGCGGCATCCGCTGATTTTGATAAATCCGGCTCAAATCTGCCCCTTTGTCTTGGAAAGGATATCGTCGGCAATCCGGTGGTAGCCGAACTGGATAAAATGCCCCACCTCTTGATTGCGGGGGCCACCGGAACGGGTAAGAGTGTTGCGTTAAACGCGATGATATGCAGCATTTTATACAAATCTACTCCGGACGAAGTAAAGCTTATAATGGTCGATCCGAAACGGATTGAGCTTTCCAGCTATAACGGCATTCCTCACTTGATAACCCCGGTCGTGGTCGATGCCAAGAAAGCGACCAATGCCCTTTTTTGGGCAATTCGGGAGATGGAAAGACGATATGAGCTGCTTTCACAGAAAAATACCCGGAACGTTCGACTTTACAATAAGAAAATTGAAAAAGAAAAAAAATCTGGCGAAAATGGCGAACTGGAAAAACTACCTTATCTGGTGATTGTCATCGATGAATTGGCCGATCTGATGATGCTGGCATCCCGTGATGTGGAGGTCACCTTGACCCGTTTGGCCCAGATGGCCCGGGCTGCTGGCATTCATTTAATTCTGGCAACCCAGCGGCCCTCGGTGGATGTACTGACCGGTATTATAAAGGCAAACTTTCCGACCCGCTTGACCTTTCAAGTCTCATCCAAGACGGATTCCAGAACCATTATCGACAGCAACGGGGCTGAAAATTTGTTGGGCAGTGGTGATATGCTGTTTTTACCACCCGGCACGGCCAAACTGCAACGCATTCACGGCGCGTATATTTCAGAGGAAGAATTAAGTCGCATCATTAAATTTTTAAAGGCCCAGGAAAAGCCTGATTATAATGAGAACATTACCGAAGCGGCTACCTCTGATGAAACGTCCACCGAGGAACAGGAATACGATGAACGCTATGATGATGCTGTCGCTCTGATCACCAAAAAACGGCAGGCCTCCATTTCAATGATCCAACGCCATTTGCGCATCGGTTATAACCGAGCTGCCCGTATCATTGAGGTAATGGAGAAAGAGGGTGTTGTCGGGCCGTCTGATGGTGTCAAGCCCAGGGAGGTACTGGTGGCCGGATATGATGATCGGGAGTGAAAAGCAAAGGGCATAGGGCAAAGGGCGTAGGGCATAGAGCTGGGAGCTTATCGCATGGAGTGAAAGGGATGAGACCCGGAAGGATGAAAGTTCAAAGCTCAAAGCCGAAAGGGGAAAGGCTGCATTGGACCAACCTAATTGATGATAGCGATCAAAACGCTCTCAACGATCATAACGAACAAAACGATCCAAATCAACATATGGACATCAATAAAGAGTTGATTCGAAATGTCAAGGGTTTCCTTGATGAAGATGAGGGTCGCTGTCTTTATAAATTTGCTCAAAAAGCGGCTGCTATAGGACCCTGCTTGGAAATTGGGAGTTACTGCGGTAAATCAACCCTTTACCTTGGAGCTGCCTGCAGGGAAAACCGCAGTGTTCTGTTTTCCATTGACCATCATCGGGGGTCCGAGGAGCAACAACCCGGAGAGGAATATTTCGATCCTGATCTTTTTGATCAACGGGTGGGCTTGGTAGACACCTTCGGTCAATTTAGAGCCACCATCGAAGATGCGGGGCTTGACGATACGGTAGTGCCCATCGTCTGTCGATCCGAGTTGGCGGCCCGCAAATGGGCCACCCCGCTGAGTCTGGTGTTCATTGACGGCGGTCACGCCTTAGAAACCGTTTATGCCGATTACAATGCCTGGACCGGTCATATCTTATCAGGCGGTTATCTGCTGGTTCATGACATTTTTACTGATCCCGAAGAGGGCGGCCAGGCCCCCTTCCATATCTATCAGCTTGCCATCGCCTCCGGTCTATTTCGGGAAATTGCCATGGTCAAAACCCTAGGAGTGCTACAGCGTCAAGATTGCGACGAAATGCCTGCTAACCTTAGGTATTGACAGTGAAATCTTCTCCAAATCAGCGGGGATTTGTTTGTAATTGACATTCGAATTTATCTAGTTTATAGTGCCTTGCTGAATGCATTCGGCTTACTCGCATTCAATGCATAAGGTGAAGAAATCGTACTGCGTGACTTCTCCTGTTGTGATTTACCCATTTCTGTATTTTTCCTGTTGAATTTAATTTCTCGCCTTCAACGCTATTCAGTGCTTCGTTAAGTTTTCAACACATTCCAGAGCTTAAAAATGACTCAACTGTTCAGGATAACAGTTGCTGGCATGGTGGTAGGGGCTTTCGGGATGGTGATAAGCCTGACCCCATTCGGCATAGAACTCGAGGAGAATACGGGCCTGCATTTGCTGTTCAAAATCAGGGGCAAACGAACGGCACCGTCTGATGTCATCATTATATCCCTGGATAAAGTCACCGCT
>JASFSK010000430.1:0-4931 GCA_050114455.1 Desulfobacterales bacterium
GAGGCGTTTATCAATGTGCCACCAGATATATTGCAGGATTTGCGTAAAATTGGTGGGGACCTTAGCGGGAGCCGGCATCCCCCGTGCCAGGGTGGAATAGATATGGTGGTGGCCACAGCCGAAGGATTTGGTCACCAGCTTGCCGGCACAGTTCAACACACGATCGCCGGAATTCAGGTCGGCGGCAGACGGGATGGTATCTATAAATAAAATATTTCCAGCCGGTCCCTCATCGACTGACAGATGGGAATTATTGATCGCGAAGTTTTGCCAGTCAATGTAGGTTGCGTCTTTCAAATACAAAGTCATAGGAGTACCTCCTTATTTCTTTTCAAGGGGTGTCAACGGCAGTGAATAGCGTCGTACGCCATCATATTGACAATAGGCGTTGGCAATGGCCGGAGCCGTGGGGATGGTACCGATCTCTCCCACGCCCTTTGCCCCGAAAGGCCCCACGGGATCGGGGGCTTGAACGCTGGTCACCTTGATCTCGGGAACATCCTTGGCTTTGGGCAGCCCCAGTTTAGACATCCGGCTGGTGGTGAGTTTGCCGTCCTTCAGAGGAAAATTCTCACTGACCGCATATCCCATCCCCATGACGACCCCGCCTTGGACCTGACCTTCAAACAGCGCCGGGTTGATCACGGTACCGGCATCGTGAACTGCATGCACTTTCTGCAAATTTCCGTCTGCATCTAGTATGGCCAAATGGGCGGCAAAGCCGTAGGAAAAGTGGCTGACAATATCCCCATCGACGTCGTGGGTCGTTGTCCAGTCCACAACGTAGCGGCCGAAGTACTCCTTGCCTTCCAGATCGGCCAAGGATCGTTGGTGTAAATCGGCTTTCAATTTTTCAGCCGCCTGAATGGTTGAATTGCCCAGCAAGGCGGTGCCGCGGCTGGCCGTAGTGGTCCCGCTGGTGGCATGGGCGCCGGTGGATGACTTCACTTCGATGGATACGGAATCATCCAAACCGGCGACTTCGGCCAGCATTTGTCGGGCCATGGTATGCAGACCTTGCCCCATTTCGGTCCAACCGTGGTGCAGCTCGATCCGGTCGGGGGCGATAATCTTAAGGCGGGTTTCGCTGACCTCCACCAGACCGTTGCCAATGCCGCAGTTCTTGATGGCACAGGCCAAACCTGCGGTCGCGTGTTCCTCAAATTCCTTTTTTAGCGCCTCCAGACATCGGCGCAGGCCGATGCCCTTGCCCAAAACATGGCCGGTAGTGGTCATCCGGCCGGTATCCAGGGCGTTGTCGTAGCGAAACTGCCAGCGGTCAAACCCTCCCTTGGCGCACAATTCATCCATCATGCTTTCCATGGCGAAATTGGACTGGTTGACGCCAAATCCGCGGAAAGCACCGGCCGGTGGATTGTTGGTGTAGTACGCGCTGGCCTCGACATCCACGTTGGGCAGATGATAGGATCCGGCGGCATGGGTCCCGGTGCGGGCCACCACTTCACCGCCCACCGAGGCGTAGGCGCCGGTATCTCCGATAATTCGGGCCCGCAGGGCCGTGAGCATTCCCTTTTCATCACAGGCCAGTTTGTAGGTCATATGGGTTTTATGGCGTTTGGGGTGCATGCGGATGGATTCGGGACGGCTCAAGCGGATCTTGACCGGACGCGCCAAGGCCATGCTGCATAAGGCGGCATGGTGCTGGACGGTAAGATCTTCCTTGCCGCCAAACCCGCCGCCGGCGGACACCTGGATCACATCCACCTTGTCCTGGGGCAGATTCAGAAGGGAGGCGATCTGTTCGCGGTCGGCATAGATGCCCTGGCTCTGGGAGTACACCGTCACGCCTTCTGCGCCGTCGGGCTGGGCAATGCCGGCCTCGGTTTCCAAAAAGGCGTGCTCCACAAAGGGGGTTTCAAAGACGCCTTTGACCACGTGGGCGGATCGTTTAAAAATCTCATCCACCGGCTGGCCACGACAGATCACAGTTTTCTTTAGCAAATTGCCGCCCTTGTGGACCTGCACCTCACTGTCGGCGGCCACGGTCATATCGGTCAGGGGCGCCAACACTTCGTAGTCCACCTGAATTTTTTCAGATGCCTGGCGGGCAATTTTTTCACTGTCCGCCACCACACAGGCCAAAACATCACCGATGCAGCGGGTGGTTTCCCCTTGCACTACCATCATGGGCCAATCCTTTTCGATCAAGCCCTGATAGCGTTGCCCGGGGATATCGGCAGCGGTAAAGACCCGAATCACACCGGGCACTTTTTCAGCACCCGACACATCGATGCGTCGGACAACAGCCCGGGGATGCTCGCTGAATTTGAGCGCGCCATAACACATCCCTTCCAATTTCATGTCATCGATATAGGGTCCGGTTCCCAATGCTTTTTCGTAACCTTCCACCTTGGGGTAGGAATAGCCGATGCCGGTGCGCGTTTCCCATTTGATCTCCTGACGCTCCCGGAGTGCCCTGGCGGCGAGCAACACGGCGTCTACGATTTTCACATATCCGGTGCAGCGGCAGAGATTGGCTTTTAAAGCTTTGACGACCTCCTCACGGCTGGGATTCGGGTTTTTCTCCAATAGGATCTTGGCCCGGGAGACAATGCCCGGTGTACAAAACCCGCACTGCACGGCGGCTTCAGCCACAAAGGCCCGCCCCAAGGTACGCCGCACATTTTCCGGAAAGCCTTCAATGGTTACCACCTTTTTGCCTGCGACCCGTTTCATTCGGGTGGCGCAGGCCAAGGCCGGCTTGCCATCTAGTTCCACCAGGCACGCCCCGCAGGCGGCCTGTCCGGAGCAGCCATCCTTGACGGAAGTTATGGCTTTATCTTCACGCAAAAATGTCAGCAACGACCGCTTTTCGTCCCCTGCGTAATCAGTCGTCCGGCCATTTAATGAAAAAGTTATCATTGTCATTACTCCTGACCTATTTGATTCGTCTTTCGGCTTTTTTTGAACCTTCGCTTGGGAAAAGTGGCCCCTAAGGGTCGCAAATAAACTGATAATTTTGTATAGGTTTCAGGCGTCTGGAAAAATAAACTTGCTAAATCCTGAAACTTGAACACTGAGACCAGAGACCTTCAACTTCAGCTAATATGTTGTCAGAAACAATTGGCTGGGGCGCCGATTCTCAATTTCATCGATCACCTCAGACGAGAGGCACTGCTTTTTAAAAGTGAATTCAATGTGTCCGCAGGGTGCCTCTCTTTGCTTAACAGAATCATGGCGGCAATGATATAGGGTTTGTAGCTGGCCTCCTTGTACATGGGGACACGGTAGCGGTCGAACACACTGGCCTCCACTTCTCCTTTGTCACAGCTTACGCCGGTAATGTCAGCCGGCAGACAGTGCATGTAAAGAGCTTTGCCCTCGCTGGTGGAGTCCATCAGCTTTTCGGTGCACTCCCAATCCTTATGCTCGGCGTTCTGGGCGAGCAATTCCTTTTCCAGGGCGTCGATGCCGTCAAAATCACCTTTGCTGTAAAGATCGGTGCGCTTTTCCATGGCACCAAAGGGGGCCCAGCTCTTGGGATAGACGATGTGGGCGCCCTCAAAGGCCTCGGCCATGGAGTTGGTTTTGCTAAAAACGCTCCCGGTCTGATCCGCGTTACGTTGGGCCACGGTCTCCACTTCCGGCATCACCTCGTAGCCTTCAGGGTGGGCCAGCACGACCTGCATGCCGAATCGGGTCATCAGGCCGATAACGCCCTGGGGCACCGAAAGGGGCTTGCCGTAAGATGGGCTGTAGGCCCAGGTCATGGCCAGCTTCTTGCCTTTGAGCTTATTCACCCCACCGAAGTAGTTGATGATGTGCAGCATATCGGCCATGGTTTGGGTGGGATGATCGATGTCGCACTGCAAATTGACCAGAGTGGGGCGCTGTTCCAGCACCTTTTCTTCAAATCCCTGCTGTACAGCCCGGGCAACCTCGCGCATGTAGGTGTTGCCCTTGCCGATATACATGTCGTCGCGGATGCCAATGATGTCAGCCATAAATGAAACCATATTGGCGGTCTCGCGGACGGTTTCGCCGTGGGCCACCTGGGATTTGCCTTCGTCGAAGTCCTGTACGGTCAGACCGAGCAGATTGCAGGCGCTGGCAAAGCTGAAACGCGTACGGGTGGATTGGTCGCGAAACAGGGATATTCCCAAACCGCTGTCGAAGATTCGGCTGGAGATGTTTTGCTTGCGCATACCTCTCAAAATATCGGCCACCAGGAACGTGGCGGCCACCTCATCGTCACTTTTTTCCCATGTCAATAAAAAGTCGTTGAGGTACATATCATGATAGTCGAGCTGCGCGAGCCGATTGATTAACACTTTGATTTTAATTGAATCCATGCTGGTATTCTCCTTTGGAATGGCGAATGACAATTGTCGATTGACGAATTGCGGTTTTCCTCTGTCTTCTGTTCTCGGTTCAAATTTAAGGTACAATGTGCGTTCCTTTGCCTTGGGTCACTGCGGCCTTAATAAATTCCGGTGAGGTGATGATCACCTCTTTTCCTCCACTATTCAGAAAGCGCAGGGCGGACTGGATCTTGGGCAGCATGCTGCCCGGGGCAAAATGGCCTTCGGCGATGTATTGCTCGGCCTCGGCGGCCGTCATCTTATCGATCCCTTTGGCCTCCGGAGAACCGAAGTTTAGGACCACCTGTTCCACGGCCGTAGAGATGATCAGCAAGCCGGCACCCAACTGCCCGGCCAGCATGGCCGAGGCGAAGTCTTTGTCGATGACCGCATCCACCCCTTCCAGGCCTTGATCGGTGCGAACCACGGGAATACCCCCACCGCCCACCGCCACGACGTGATAGCCGTCTTGCAGTAAAGACTCGATCACCGGACGTTCGACGACTTCCAGGGGTTCCGGGGATGGGACCACCCGGCGAAAGCCGCGACCGGCATCTTCCACCAGGCTCCAGTCGGGGTAATCACGACGGATATTATCCATCTGCTCGG
>JASFSK010000431.1:0-4918 GCA_050114455.1 Desulfobacterales bacterium
GGTAAAAACTTTTTTGTGATAACGTTGGACATAAGCATACCTCCTTTTGTTGAAAATAACCTGACCCCACTTTTATATATTTATTTCGATCTTTACAATAAGGTCCATCCTGTATTCAGAGATAAAATGTTGGTTATTTCCTTGCGATTTTGAATCTTCGCTTTTTTTCCTTTAAAAGGGGCCATTATAGGGTAAGTATGTTTAGTTCAGCCTTGAATTGAGCGAAAACCGCTCAACAATTAGACTAACAACAAAATGCATCTGATCGAAGGATTATCTACATGATTGAGAGTATTTACGAAGCACTCTTTTTGGACTATTTTAAGATAGATATTCAAAATATTTTTGCGGACATCAATGCCATGGACGTAGGATCCGACATGGATTTCGAAAATACGGAGGTTGCCATGACCGACAAAGAAAAGCGCGAGCAAATTGACGATAAGTACAAAGAGCAGAAGATACAAAAAGCGACGGCCAGAGGGCATAAGGCATCATGGTCGGATATATTAATCCTTTCGCTACTCTTATCAGCAGTGCTATTCGCTATTTATATGATCGAAAAATATTAGTCCTAAAGGAGTAAGATGCCATGCAAAACCATAAGGAACGCGTTGACCTCGCTTGTCAAAAACTATTCTCAACGGGATTACGGTCTTGCTCGCTGCGGAGATGCGCAGCACCAACATTCTGGTAAATTCGGCCTGTCCGGGATGAGTGCGTACCGACATCGGCGGCAATCAGGCACCGTTGTCGCCGCAGCAGGGTGCCGACACCCCCGTCTGGCTGGCTACGCTGCCGGACGGAGGCCCCAGCGGTGGCTTTTTCCGCGAGCGGCAGCCGATACCGGGGTGAGCTTTCCGGAATTGATACCATTTTAAAAATTCTACTGATTTCCCAGATCCCATGTCGATTCAATACATGTCCCCTTGTTTTGTGAGGATCGCAGGGAAAATTGTCCCTCTGATAGTTCAGTGTATTCTTTTATGCTGATGAGACCCGGATTGCGATTCAGCCCCGCTTGGAAACCTTCGATGTCGAAACCGCGGCCCATGTCACAAATCTCTAGTTTCAGTGTCTGATCTTCGTGCGTCAATTCAAACTCAACATGGGTGGCCCGCCAGTGGCGTTCAATATTTTCAAAGGCCTCCCGAATGATTCGGTAGATAATCAGCTTCTGTTTTACCGGAATATCCGTCTCCGTTGCGGCCAGTTTTATTTTCAGCGCAATATCGGGCCGACGGTCCTGAAGTTCTCGCCAGTGCCATTGAATGGTAGCGAGCAGTCCGATGTCATCGAGCATCTTTGGCCTGAGATAATTTATTATCCGCCGGATCTCATTAAGATTGTCCTGAGTGATTCCCAGAATGGATTCGATTGAAAACGATGATGGAATTTCTTCTTTTCCCATCAGGGCCAATTTGTTTTCCAGAAATAATTTGATGGCTGCCAACCCTTGAGCAATGGTATCGTGGAGCGCGTCGGAGACTTTTTGCCGCTCTCTTTCAAGCTTTTCAACAGTGTTTTTTGCAAAAATTATGAGCTCATTTTGGGAGCAGCGCAACTGTTCATTAATTTGTCGCAGGTCAACCGTTTTTTTCCACACCCGTTTTTCAAGCCGCTGCCTGGTGTTGTGCACTTCGATCAATGCGTTTTGCAGTTCCAGAATTTGCATCTCCAATTCGACCTGCTGGATCGCGGGATCGTGTTTGCGACGATTTGTATCACCGGTAATGACACCGGCAGTACCGCTGGAAGATGACGAGCGTTTTTCCGCCCAGAGGCGACCGGTTTCGTGATTTTTATGTTTATCTTTGTCAGTCATATTTTTTTCATGAAGGTCTCCCTAAAACACGAATCATGCCTTCTTGTATTGTCCGATGAGTACGGCTTGTTCCAGGATATGCCCTTCCATGGCCCTTTCCAGATCCCCTTTTTCAGTGCCTTCATCAAGATCCAGTTTGGTGTCCAGCGCATATAATTTAAAAAAATATCGATGGGTACCGATCGGCGGACACGGTCCGCCATATCTCTTTCTCTTAAAATCGTTGGTTCCCTGTTTGCCGGGAACACTGTTTTCTTTGATGCCGTCCTTTACAGGGATGTCATATACGACCCAATGGACCCAGGTCCGCATAGGGGCATCTGGATCGTCTACGATCAGCGCCAGGCTTTGCGTATCCTGAGGAAGATTTTCAAAAACCAGAGGGGGGTTAATATCTTTCCCGTCGCAGGTGAATCTTGCGGGAATAAATTCTTCATGTTTAAATTCCGGACTGCCTATCTTCATAAAATATTCTCCTTTATTCCATTATCCCATTGTTTGTATAAACTAACTACATCCCCCGTTGGTGAAATCAAGGTCAGGTCTCTATGTCCGGGTTGTTTAGGTTCACCTTTGATGTGAACAATATAGCGCGTCAGTCTAGTGTTTTAAGGTTGCTGGTGATGTAATCCAGGTGGATCTTTTCTTCGCTGAAATACGTCCGCAGGACTTTTTTCACCGCAGAAGGTGCCTCCCACGAAACCACTTCGCCGTAATACCGATTGGTGATTTCTTCGGTAGTTTTCATGGCTGCAAGTGCGCCTTTTAATCCCGTGGAACTGCGAATGGCCGCAAAGGCCTCGATCACATATCCTTTGATATCCTGTGAATATTCCGGCGGCTGGCCGCCCAACTCTTCGATTTGTTTTGAAAGACCGCTGATGTGATTGCGGTGATCAGCCTGAAATTTCAGCAGCCGATCTTTGATGATCGGATCATCGATTTCCTTGAGGGCCTGGTCGTAGGTATGGACGGCATCGATGTCCAGTTGGACAAGATTCGACAGTGCTTCGACTATATTTTTTTGGTTCATAACAATCCCTCCAGTATAAGATGATAAAAGGAACGCTTGCGCAATGCTTTCAAAAAATCGCTATGGACTTAGTTTATTAGCGAACGGCCGGTCGAAAATCAATACAGTCAAGCATTTATTTGGTACGGGGTTTGGATGTATTCAATTACGCCGGTGCGTCTGGGATTCGGGTTTTGACAGCAAGCCGGTGGAAGGCGCTCACGATTTGCCGCTAATGGTCGCTCTGCATTGCACCGTTAAATCCGGTCTTTGCAGAAATTCGACAACCTCTTTTTCACTCAAGTCATACCAGTTTCGATAGGCCTCGGCGACGGCAAAGAACGGTGCGGTGCGGATATTGGGGCAGAAGATGTTGTCCACCTCCGATATGATATGGTCTACAGAACGCTGCGGCGCCGTAGGAACCGCCACGACCGTTTCCTGCGCATTGGCCTTTTTGGTCATATCAATCGCGGCCAGCATGGTGAAGCCGGAGGCCAGGCCGTCGTCGACCAGGATAACTCTTTTTGCGTTCAGATCGGGAAAGGGACGTTCTGCCCGAAGCATCTTGTTGCGTTTTTCGAGTTCCAATCCGACCCGTTTTTTCTCAGCCTTGATCTGTGCCGGAGTTAACCGCAGTTGCGCTAAAAGATTCTCGTTTAAGAGTACCGTCCCAGCGAGTGTCATCGCTCCGAAACCTGCTTCAGGGTTACCTGGAATCTGCAATTTTCTGACAATCAGCAGATCAAACGGCAGGCCCAATATATCGCTTATCTTTATTCCCACCGGGACACCTCCGGACGGGATGGCCAGAATCATGCCGTCGTCGTTATGGCCGTACTCGGTTTGCAGCATCGCAGCCAGAGTGTCGCCGGCCTCAACGCGATCGGCGAACAGGTGCCGCTGGTCGCGGAATTTCTCCAATTCATGGATTTTTGCCTTCATTTTTTTTGTTGATTTCTAGCTTAGTTTTCTGTCGATTATGGCGGTTAAGAAGAACCTTATTTGATCGATTAGATTTTACAATACGGTATAGGCTGTATTTTTCGATTAATATTTCCCTATGCCGTGATCCAAAGCCTACGAATGAGGTCGGTTGGTGGCACCATATCTGCCTGCAAACGCGGCTGGTCCATCCATAGGTGTTCAATACCAAATCGCTTTCAACTTTCCATCTGAGCAAACCAACTGATTAGCAAAAAGAATGCTCCAAATACATTCTTGACCGTATTGAGGGATACCGTCATCGACCTGATTTCCCAGCTGGCAGATACTCGATACGACCCACAACGTTATTTCAACTTTGAACCATGCCTATCCGGATACTGCCCAAAACGCGCTTTGTGCCTGTATAGGCAGTGCACCCATCGCAAGAATGTGTCGACAAAGTCGACGCCGCATAAGATTGATCTGGATCTCATAGTATTTTCTGCTCATGAACTGTGTTGGCTCCTGATAGCTTTCTCCGAAGTCGAGTCTAAATTTCAATTGGGCAACAAGCGGATAGGCATGCTTTGAACCTTACTCGCTCATGATGGCCCACCGAAATACGTCACTTTGACTTTTTTTTCTTGTCCCCCAACCCGACCTCTAGAGCCGCTTGCCTAACTTTGTCCACCTTGTAAAGAACCACGGCCGCGTCCCCCGCCCCTCATACCTCGTCCACCAATCTTACCGGGTCCAGCTTGGACTGCCTCGCCACTTAACTCTTTTAAGGTGTTTTTTTCCCAAGCCTGGATGGCTTCATGGACGTTTCCATTGCGGCATGCGTAAATTTTGATGCCGGATTTGTTCAGGACCTGGGCCGCCTTCGGGCCCAACTGGCCGGTGATAAGCGTTTCGGTGCCTGCCTTGGCGATCATTTGTGCGGTCTGGATTCCTGCCTTCTGAGAAAGATTACGTTGGGCAGAGTTATCCAGATAGCTTGAGTTTTTGGTTTCAGTGTCGAAGAGAACAAAACCGGCACTTCCGCCAAAACGTGGATCCACATCGCTGTCCAAAGATTTACCTTCTGCGCTCACGACGATCTTCATGATCGAACCTCCCTGCATGTGTTCTAATATAACCATAGCGCTCAAACC
>JASFSK010000432.1:0-4912 GCA_050114455.1 Desulfobacterales bacterium
TCCGAAGCGCGACAAGCTTGCCGAACTGTTTAAGCAACTTGAATTTCGACAGTTACAGCAAGCATTCCCAGAGCAAGCCGATCTCAGCCATAAAGACTATCAGGCGGTCATGACCCTTGCGGACCTGGAAAAATTAATTTCACGTCTCGAAAGTGTTGAACGGTTTGCATTGGATACGGAAACCACCTCAACCAATCCCATGCAAGCCGAGTTGGTCGGTTTATCGTTTGCAATCTGCGCCCATCAAGCTTTCTATATTCCATGCGCGCACAATTATCTTGGCGCTCCTGATCAACTCAACCTCAATACCGTCCTGAACCGGCTCAAACCGGTCTTGGAAAATCCGGCAATCGAGAAAATCGGCCAGAACATAAAATATGATTGGATGGTTCTGTCAAGATACGGTATCGATCTTGCGGGTGTCGCCTTTGATACCATGCTGGCTTCCTATCTGCTGGATCCTTCAAAACGCGCTCACAACTTAGATCAAATCGCCTTGGACTTTTTGGGCCACAAGGCCATCACCTTCGAACAGGTTGCCGGCAAAGGAAAACATGCCGTCTTGTTTTCTCAGGTCGCCCTGGACCAAGCCACACCATATGCCTGCGAAGATGCTGACATCACCCTTATGGCTTACGAGGTGCTCAATGCCAAACTCAAGGACCTTGATCTGGATAAGTTGATGGCCACTGTGGAAATGCCACTGGTGCCCGTGTTGCTGCATATGGAAATGCGCGGGACTGGCCTGGATTTGGAAAGTCTGACTCAATTATCCAGATCGTTCAGGCAACAGCTGGATGCACTTGAAGGCAGCATATATGGCCTCGCGGGAGAAACCTTCAATATCAACTCGTCCCAACAACTTGGCCGGATTTTATTCGACAAACTCAAATTGCCGATCCAAAAAAAGACAAAGAAGAAAACCGGTTATTCCACCGATGTAAATGTGTTGACCACCCTGGCCGAATACCATGAACTGCCGGCCCTTATTCTGAAACATCGCACTTTGGCAAAGTTGAAATCCACCTATACCGATGCATTGATAGAACTGGTTAATCCAAAGACCGGCCGAATTCACACATCATACAATCAGACCGTGACTGCCACGGGTCGCTTGAGCAGTTCGGATCCCAACCTGCAAAACATTCCCATACGTACCGAAGAAGGTCGAAAAATTCGCAGGGCTTTCATCCCACAACGGGATTGGCATCTCGTTTCAGCAGATTATTCCCAAGTCGAACTGCGCATTCTAGCGCATTATTCCGAAGATGAGATTCTGATGAAGGCCTTTGCTGAAGATGAAGATATCCACACCCGCACCGCTTGTGAAGTATTTCAAATTTCAGCGGAAGCGCTGAGCGACGAGTTAAGGAGACAGGCCAAGGCGATCAATTTCGGCATTATTTATGGTATGAGTGCTTTTGGCCTTTCCAAACAGCTCGAAATAAGTCGAAAAATGGCCCAAACCTTCATTGATCAATACTTTCAGCGATACAGCGGGGTAAAGCGATTTTTGGAGCGTACCATTGCCGAAGCCCGTGATACCCGGCAGACGAGCACCCTTCTTGGACGCATACGCATTCTATCCGAGATTAATAGCCGCAACCACATTATTCGGCAGGCCGCCGAAAGGACTGCCATCAACACCCCGATCCAGGGCAGTGCCGCCGACCTTATCAAAGTCGCCATGATTCAGGTTAGCAACCTCCTGAGAGAAAAAGATTTTAAATCCGCCATGCTTCTGACCGTGCATGACGAGCTGGTTTTTGAAGTTCCTCCAGATGAGCTAAAGCCGGTCAGCCGGTTGGTCAGAAAAACGATGGAGGGTGTCTGGAAGCTGAAAGTGCCGCTTAAAATCAACATCTCCCATGGACAAAATTGGGACGAAGCCCACTAGGAAAGGATGAATGTCGACCTCCGAATTGTTGATTTCACCTCGCCTTTATCATTTCACTATCATAATTGAAAGTATGTCTTCATTCGAATTTGGTCGTCGGTTGTTCGTACTTCATCGGTTGTTTGTGCTTCAATAGAAAGCACACGTCATTTGGTCTTGCTGTGCGACGATTTCTATTCCTTTTCGTCTTTTTGTCGAACTTTTTTCATCGAGCCTTTGGTTGTTTTTTCTACGGTGTGATATATATCCTTGAAGGTTTCATGGAAACTGCTCGGTGAAATCCTGCCGCTTTCAATAAACTTTACAACGATTTCCTTTGTCGTTCTCAGTATTTGTTCGTCAATGTTCGCCATGTGACCGCTCTTTCAATCCGGAAAAGCCTGACAGCTGGATCTAGTCATTGTCACAGAATACCTCTGGAGCCCGACGGGTGCTTGGCAAATTTGATCCCTACAGATCTGTCCGGAATTATAATATAATGAAATTTAACTTTATTTATAATTAATTTAGACTGTTACCAGAAATCCGCTTATATGTCAAGGCGGGCAAGGGCGATTTATATTTCTAATTATTGCATATTCAGAAATCATGACATCCGGATTGACATCCGGTTTTAAATTTCATATGAGATCAGAATGACATTGAACCTTTTCGAACAAATCCCGGCTCACAAGTGCCTTTTATATCATCCAATGATACTAATGGTTGCGTTTTTAATTTTGACCGGTTGCTCAACCACCCAGACGGTTGTTGAAAAAACCACCAAAGAGGTTACCAGAACTACCCGGGACATTAGTCGTAAATTCATCTTGTCCGATGAAGATTTAAAGAGAAGCGTCAGCATCATCAATTTTGAAAATAATACGCTCCAAAAATCACAAACCTTCCAAGACGTTTTTCACAAAGGTTTACCGGACTATCTCAACAGCCAATGTCCGGGGATCACATTGATTGATCCGGCTGACGAGACAGGAATGCGTGATTCTTTCAAGGCACCGCCCAAATTGGTAACCGGCATTATCGATGGTTACGCACTGACACTCCTCGGTCGGCAACTTGGGCTGAACGCGATTGTTACCGGAAGCCTGGAAGACATCCGCATCATCGATGAAATGCAGGGGGTTTTGTGGACCAAGGAAACCCAGCACTTGCTGCTGGTATTTATCCGGGTAGAAGTTTTTGACACCCGCACGGCCACTAAAATCCTCGATAACACCTTTGACCGCCGGATCGAAATCGATGACCTTGAATATCGGATGATCCGGGACAATAAAAAAATCAACTTACCCGAACTCAATGATACCATGCACCGGCTGTTGACTGACATCGGGGACAGTATTTGTGATGCAGTCAGGGACCAGCCCTGGAATGGATACATCACTAAAATTAATGAGGACCGCTTTGTCATACCTTCGGGCACCAATGTGGGTCTTGAGCTTGGTGATATCCTGGAAGTGTACGACAGCAGTAGAACCATGGAGGGAATCGCCGGTCAGCGGTTTTTCATTCCCGGTCTGAAGATTGGCGAAATTGAAATCGTGTCAATTAAAGAAAAGAGCTTGGAAGCCAAATTGATAACAGGCGAAGGCATTAAGACGGGCAGCACGGTACAGCGCAAGTAAGTTGGCTCCATAACGGTCGAATAAAATCAGCGATCATCAGCAAAGTTGGGCTATGAGGACGACCTATAGACGATACCCGGTCCACCTCTGCGGGTGACCGCTGATTTTTTGGCTCATTGATATAACATGTAATTTCTGTAAGCGTCGATCAACTCCAACCCTTCTTTTTCTGAAGACATTAATTTAATAGATTCACGAAATTTACTGCTGTTTCGCATACCTCGGGTAAACCAGCCCAGACGGCTGCGCATCATTCTGCAGGCTGTTTCTTCACCGATATAATCTACCGACGCCTTCAGATAATGGCTCATCACGTCGAACCGATGGCTGAGATCTTCCTGGGGCGGCTCTTTGCCCTTAAGGCGTGCGATTACTCGGGAGAAAATGTATGGATTCCCGATAGCCTTTCTCCCGATCATAATGGCATCACAGCCAGTTTCGGTAAACATTCTTAAAGCATCACGGGCAGAAACAATATCACCGTTTCCAATAACGGGTATGTTTACTTTTTTTTTGACGGCGGTGATAATGGACCAGTCCGCCAAACCCTTAAAAAGCTGACCGGCGGTTCGAGGATGGACCGCAATGGCATCGACGCCGCAATCTTGGGCTATTTCGGCGATATTGAGCGCCTCTCGGCCGGTGCTGTCCCAGCCACTTCTAATTTTAATGCTGAGCGGTATCTGTATGGCCTTTCGTACCGACGTAAGAAGCGTTTTGGTCTGATTAGGGGTTTTCATGAGGGCAACGCCTGATCCTGTTTTGACCACCTTTCGAACCGAACAACCGAAATTGATATCGACAATGTCGGCTCCTCGGGATTCGACGATTGCAGCCGCATCCGCCATAATAGCCGGATCCGATCCAAATAGTTGAACTGATAGCGGTTTTTCATCCTTAACGCTTTTTAGCATCTGCTCAGTTTTAGCAGATCCATAGACCAGACCATTGGCACTGATCATTTCCGAGCAGACCAGGCCGCAGCCAGACATCTTGGCCAATAATCGGAACGGCAAGTTGCTGATCCCGGCCAGCGGTGCGAGAACGGTAGGATTAGATAAGGTGAGTTCACCGATTTGCAATTTATCTCCTTATCGACGTTTTCCGATGATATCGGATACACGCCTGGATTTCGGATTTGCATAACAAAACAGGCAGTTATGATAACAAGGCTGCTGGTGATAAGAACCGATATCAGAGGAAACCGTACAACCGCACCCTGCTTTGATCCGTTGACCGGCATCTTTTTTTTGCGGGATTCGACCACCAAAAAGCTGTTGTATCAAGGCACCGGGAATGCATGCACTTCGACTTATTGTTGACTGCCGAGGTAAGAACTCCAGTAATTCTTTTTCACAGCAAACCGACAGTTGGATATTGCAGAAAGCAAGTT
>JASFSK010000433.1:0-4898 GCA_050114455.1 Desulfobacterales bacterium
GATAGCTCCGCCGGTGTCCTGGTTCAACACAAAGCGGGTAAAGCGCAGCCAGCTTTGAATTCGACCGGTATCGTCGATCAATGGTTTTTCCGTTTCAATGAAAGCCAGGGCAGCCGGAGGAAATATATGGCGATCCAGCGCAATAGACCGGCCCGGCGTTAATTTAACGTTGATATTTCCCAGCGGTCCATTGGGTTCGATTTTAAAAAATACATAGCTGGGATTATAGTTTAAAACCGCGTCAATCTCCTCGGGATGGTTGTGTAAATATTGCCGGATTTTTTGCATGGACATGTCTGCAACCGTTATTTTTTTTTCGTCGATCAACAATTTTCCAATGCTGCGATACGGCCTCCCGTTAGAGGCTTGATAGTGAACATTAAATACTTCACCAGTGTCCAATTGCACCTTTCCTGAGCCCTGTATTTGCAGAAAGAAGACGTCAACTGGATCCTTGGCCCAGGCCAGTACATCGGCCTTGTCTTCCAGCACACCCTTGGATTCAATTTCACGGCGATCATAATAAGGTACCACCGATTTGTCTGCAAAACGTCCAATGATTCTTTCACCCCGGAATTTTTCATGAAACAGCGACAGATCGATGGTAATCAAATCCCTGGGGCGGGTGTAAATCGGAAATCGATATTGTTCACTTTTAACGAGACTGCCCTGCAATAGTGGTTCATAATAACCGGTATATAGAACCTCTCCCTCCCCATCGCGTCCGACCGAACGGTAGATTTGGTAATTGGAATGAATAAATTCCTTCAAATCCTTCTGTGGTGGTCGTGTTTGGATGTAACCCAGAAAATGCTGCAAAGACGCGACCATATGCTCGGTGTTATAAGTGTCTTTTCCGAAAATAAACTGACGATCGGCAGGAATTTTTTTAAGGTAGGACAGGCTCATCAAAATGCTCTGTTCCAGGCCCTCATACGTCATGTCATCGATAAAATCCGGGTAAGACCACGAGGAAATCTGCTGCATGGCATTTTCTCTAGTGGGCAGTTTCACCATAGGCTTGGGCTTGCAGCTTGAGAACATTAATGCGAAGAATGTAGCCCAAATTATGAGAACGATACAGAAAGCGCACTTTTTATTTGTCACCGGATTTTTTCTATTTATCGATTTATTCATGTGAATATCTCTTGTATGTCCCGCTTTTTCCACCTGATTTTTCTAAAAGCTGAATGTCGGAAATCATCATCTCCCGATCATAGGATTTGCACATGTCATACACGGTCAAGGCTGCCACCGACACGGCGGTAAGTGCCTCCATTTCGACCCCGGTCTGATCAATGGTTCGAACTGATGCTTTGATTCCGATACGGTTTTCTGCTTCGTCCGGCTCAAAGTCAACCTGAACATGAGTAAGACTTAAAGGATGACACATGGGAATCAGCTCCGAAGTTCTTTTAGCAGCCATGATACCGGCAATTCGAGCGGTTTCCAGGACATTCCCTTTGCGTACTTTTTGGTCTCTGATCATACCGAAAGTTTCGGGTTTCATTCCGACAAAACAGCCTGCAACAGCTACACGTGCAGTGATTTTTTTTTCAGTCACATCCACCATTCTGACGTGCCCTTTTTCATCGATATGTGTAAATGACGACATAATTTTTCCTGGTAATTGAATAATTTAGTTTGAATATTGAATATTTAAGGATCTCAATCAGAAAAGTATTCCGTTTTCTTGGTTACCGTAGCTTTTATTTGATTCAAGGTGTCCGTTAAAACGGCGATAACATTTTCCCGGATATCACCCGCTACCAAAATATACATCACATCGTCTCCGATGGTAAGATCGACCTCCTCGGCGATCTCCACCCGGATGTCCAGGATTCCGGGACGCTTCTTCTGCTCCATGAGGATTCGATCCAGTTTTGGATGGTCTACCGACACTTTGAGCCCTTTTACCCGACGCCCATCACGAGATGTCCCTCGCACAATACCATTGTGACACAATATCATACCGACCTTGTCAAAATCCGGATGCTGCTTGATTTCTTCCATTAACTTAGAAATATTCATAGAAACTCCCATTTTTGTAGACAGATGTTGGGGGACAGAAGGCAATGGTCAGATAACAGCGGCCAGAAGACAGAGAACGGATGACTGAGGGCAGACGACGGAGGACGGATATGGTGAATAAAATAAAGATTTTTCAATTCCTTACTTCTGTTCTCTGATTTCTGTCATCTGACTTCTGACCTCAGGCCTGTAGCCTGACAACTCTATGCTCCATGCGCTTTGCTCTTTGCCAGTATTTCCTCTGCTTGTATCAAATCTTCCGGTGTATTTATGTTAAAAAATGATATCAGGTCCGGATCTATTTTGAGTAACATCTTTTCCGGTATAAATTTAATCCGATGGTCTTGGAAAGCCCACTGAATTTTAAATTTATTTTCTTTAAGATGCCGCTCAGCCTGCTTAAGGCAGCGTTTCGAATATATTGAACACAGCGGCTCAAAACCTGCAGCGGTCTGAGGCATGATAATATCCGTGTTGCTTTCGATCTGTTCGATTAGGAATATGACCAGCTCTTTGCTTAAAAATGGTGTATCGCAGGCAGAAAAAAAAGCATAGGGGTTGTTCGCAAAAAAAAGCCCGGCATGGATGCCGGTCAGCGAGCTCCGGGTAGAGAAAATATCGGTGACTATTGTTAGATCCCAATCAAGAAATTCCAAAGGATGATTGGTCACCAATATGATGTCATCGAACAGATCCGAAAAAACACCATATAGCCGGTCCAGAATGCGTTTTTGGCCTACTTGAATAAAAGCTTTATTTTGACCATTGAAACGAGTATTCAATCCACCAGATAGTATTATACCGGAGCAGGGTAATGTCATATTATTTGGTGTCCTGCGGTCAATCCCACCGGTTATCAAGGAGGTGTTAACAAAATGGCAACCATATCATATTATTAATAAATGCAACCGGTACATCTGCCGTTGAATGCGGTTTGAAAAAGAGAAACATAGGAAAATTAGCGTCTAAAATCAAGACAAAAACAAATTGTCACGCCAACCTGCCATAGCAGATATCAATGATGTTGATCTTACTTCCTAAAATGGTATACAGGAACAGAAAACGGATGAATTCGGAAAAAATTCAGACGAGGTTTATATAGATGGGGACTCACGAACACAAGCAGCATGCTCCTAAGCAAGTTACTATCGGAATTATAACGGTTTCAACTACGCGAGCCTTGGTGGATGACAGCAGCGGAAAATGGATCAGCACAAATGCCATGGATGAGGGCCACTCTATCGTCTATCATCAGGTTATCCCCGACGACCGTGAAATTATTGAGTCCACCGTACGAAATGTTATTGGCCATCAACGACCCCAGGTAATACTTATGACCGGGGGAACGGGTATCACGAGGAAAGATGTTACCATCGAAGCGGTAACACCCATGTTCTCAAAAATATTGACCGCTTTTGGATCATTGTTTGCGAATTTAAGCTACGAAGAAGTCGGATCGGCCGCTTTTTTGTCACGGGCCACCGCCGGCGTTATCGACAATACCATTGTATTTTGTATGCCGGGAAGCATTAATGCCTGCAAGCTGGCCTGTCGGAAGTTGATTTTCCCCGAGCTGGGGCATTTGGTAAAACATAGTCTGGATTGATTTATAAAATTGACATATTAATGCATATGTGTAATGTTTTAATGCATGAGGACGACAATTTACATATCAGATGATTTACTGACAGAAGCTAAAAAAGTAGCAGCAGAGTCGCAGCGTACCCTTACAGCCGTTATTGAAGACTCTTTGCGTGAAACACTGGCGCGACGCTCACAGCGAAATCGGTCTGGTGCGGTACGGTTGACAACCTTTGGAAAAAGCGGTCCCAAACTGGGTGTTGATCTGGACGACACGGCCGCGCTTGTCGAGTTGATGGAGGAATCCGTTGCTTCTGATCGACGTTAATGTGCTGATTTATGCTCATAGGAGTGACGTCACCGACCATCTTCGGTATCGTGAATGGCTGGAGTCTGCTATCAACTCCGATCTGGCATACGGAATGTCGAACTTGGTCCTGAGCGGGTTTCTTCGCATTGTCACCCATCCGCGCATATTTCACGAACCAAGCCCGTTTGATAAAGCATTTGCATTCACTGTCGAGTTGAAAGAACGGCCCAATTGCGTTGATATCCGGCCCGGTGACCGACACTGGGACATTTTTGAGCGGCTTTGCCGTGAATCCGGCGCTAAAGGAAATTTAATACCCGATGCTTACTTGGCTGCTCTGGCTATCGAATCGGGGAGCGAATGGATCACGACAGATAGAGATTTTGCCCGATTTAAAGCCCTTAAATGGCGCCATCCCTTCGATTAGTCAGGATTTTATTTTTTTGATGAATAGCAGGGCAAGGACAAGTTATTGAATATTAATTGTTATTGGATTAGTCTCTTTCACAGCTGAGTAAAACGTGAAATTCGATCTGATTCCTTGCCAGGTTTTGTCGAACATTGGGTGGAGTTAAAGCACTTTGATGACAACCAGGGTTTCATCATCTTTTCTTTCGACAGGGAAACGAAAACGTTCCAGAGTGTCAAACATCTCTTTTATGATGTCCTCGGCCGGTTTGTGGGCATGATCGCGTATTACCCTGTTAAACCGCTCGGCTCCAAACAATTCGTTGTTCTGATTGTGGCACTCTTTAATGCCGTCTGTTCCGATGAGGATGATCTGTCCAGTGTCCAGTTGTATTTCGGATTCTTCGTACGCACCTTCTTCCAGCACACCCAAAGGCAATCCATCACCACCAAGCGCTTCAAAAGAATCCTCATTCGGCTCATACAGCATTGCCGGTTCGTGGCCGGCGTGTACCCAGCGAAATTTTTTTTCTTTGATGTCAATCTCACTGTAAAACATCGTTATAAA
>JASFSK010000434.1:0-4870 GCA_050114455.1 Desulfobacterales bacterium
AGCTTTTCCCCTTGGTTAAAAAAGATATGTACCGTAAGGTCACGCCGACCGAAGACGTGTTGAATTTCAATGATCTGATAACCAAATATGGTAAAGAACCCATAGAGGATCAAAGCCAATGGAAAGCCATTGCCGCACTGATTTATACAGGCGGCACAACCGGTGTCAGCAAAGGAGTTATGCTTAGCAACTCGATTATCAGCTGCAATGTCCAGCAGTTTGCCGCCTGGTTTCCGGATCTGAAACCTGGTGAGGAAAGATTGGTGGGAAATTACCCCATGTTTCACTCAGCCGGATTTTCAACGACAAACCTGATGATCTGGATGGCATGGGAGCATTTGATGGTTCCTCGCCCGGAACCCAAAATAAATATCGAGTTGATAAAAAAATATAAGCCCACCTTTGTGCCGGGTGTACCAACTATATTTGTGGGTCTCCTGGCGGAGCCCGAGTTTAGAAAACTGGATCTATCCAATATAAAAGGCTATTTTTCCGGTGCGGCGCCCCTGGCGGAAGATACCATTAGAGATTTAAGAAACCTGAGCGGCTCAACCATGTGTGAAGTTTATGGCTCTACCGAAACCGCCCCATTTGCAACAGTTACGCCATGGGGAGGAAAAATAAAACCGGGAACCGTGGGAATACCGTTGCCGGATACGGATGTCAAAATCGTCGATCTGGCAGACCCCGACAAGGACCTCGAGATTGGCCAAGAAGGTGAAATTGCCATCAAAGGCCCACAAATCATGACAGGTTATTATAAAAAGCCCGAGGAAACGGCAGATGTTCTAAAGAATGGCTGGTATTTGAGCGGCGACATCGGCAAATTTGACCAAGACGGTTATCTAAGTGTTGTAGATCGTAAAAAAGATATGATTATCGCCGGCGGCTATAACATTTACCCCGTCGAATTGGATGACGTGCTGATGGGCCATCCCAAAATTTTGGAAGCCTGCACCATCGGAATACCCCATGAATACCGTGGCGAGACTGTCAAAGCCTTTATTGTTCTCAAAGAAGGTGAGGCTTTAACGGAAGAAGAGGTCGTCAACTATTGCAAAGACAATCTAGCCGCCTATAAAGTGCCCAAAATAATAGAATTTATCAATGAACTGCCCAAAAGTGCGGTCGGTAAAATTTTACGGCGTCAGCTCAAAGAGATAGAAATGCAAAAACTGCAGCAAGGCAATTGATCCGGGTTAGCCTGATGGTCGTTAAAGGTTGGAGGGGTCCAAGATCTGCAGGGCGAACGCATTTGGGAATGTACAACCCGGGGGCTGTAAACTGCAAACGCGTTGTCCCTGCCAAGATCCGATCAAACATTTGACCTTCAGTCCAAATCCTTATATAAAATAACAGACTGGGATCTGACACCTAACTAGGAATGAGGTTTCACGGGTATAAACCCGACGTCACTAAAAATTAAAAAATCTGCCCTTGCTGGAGGATATTCATATGTCGGAAGTCAATCTATTGAAAGGCAAAAAAATATTGGTCGTTGACGATGAACCGGATATTCCGGCCGTTTTGGAAGAATTGCTCGATATGTGCGAAATTGTCAAAGCTGCCTCTTACGATCAAGCAAAATCCTATATGGAAAGCCAAAAATTCGATATCGTGGTGCTGGATATTATGGGTGTCAATGGCTATGGCCTCTTGGAAATCGCCAAGCGCAATAACCTGCCGGCGCTGATGCTGACCGCCCACGCGTTCACTCCGGACAACCTGGTAAAATCAATCAAGCAAGGGGCTGCCTCCTATATCCCCAAGGAAGAAATTACCGAGATCGCTGATTACCTGATCGACATCCTGAAAGCCAAAGAAGAGGGGAAAAATCCCTGGAAACCCTGGCAGGATCGTCTGCCGCCCTCTTATTTCGAGAGAAGATGGGGTGCGGCCTGGAAAGATAACGACAAAGATTTCTGGGATACCTTCAAGGCCAGCCTTAAATCAAGGAAAAAAATCTGAGTGGGTTGATTCGAATGCTGCTCATTCAAAGTTTAGTGAATCGGCCAGCTTGTTCATCCAGTTGGATACCTTCTCGGAAATTAATTCATACTGATTGGCTGTAAGGCCCGGATCGTGCCGCATAACCTGCACGACGTCGTCAATTGCAATATCCTTTTGTTGGATCAGACCCATCACCTTAATCCCAGCCTGGGGCATGCTGGGAAAAGATGATACTTTCAGCATGATTTTTCCCATAATTTCATTTTTGCCAAGCCTTTCTTCTTTTGGTAAATCCATCGATCACCATAAACTTAATTTGCATCAAAAGAGTTGAAAAACATCATCAATAAACCTTTTAGCTTGGGCGACATTTTGTCAAATTCAATGCCAAGGGCGATGGTTTTTCGACCCTCATGGGAAACGGGCGACAGCCAAACAATTTTACCGGGGATGCTTACTTTTAAATCTTCAATAGGAAAATTCACCTGGACAGTCGCATTTTTCATGCCGTCTTCAAAAGATAATATTTCTGTAAATGAATCGAGGCCGATATCATCCAGAACAAATCGAATCCCGCCGATGGATACATCGCTGGAAAAGCCTGACAGATAAATACAGGTGTTTTGCGAACCGTTTAATAAAATCTCGATGTTCAATTCAAGTTTCAAATGAATTCGTCGAATATCACGGAGCTTGTCGCGTGAGCTGTCCACAGAATCCTCTGAGCGAACTTTTAATAGATTCAATAACCCGTGTTCAACCTTTGGATATTTAGTGCATATTTTTCTCAGCTTTTCCTTTGTTATCCTCAACAACTCGACTTGACTTTTTGTTTCAATGTACGAGTGGCATTTTTTATCGCGATCGAACGGATAAATATCACCAAAATGGTCATTTTCATATAAGTATAAATTGGGGGCGCGGTAAACTTTCTCTCTGCTGTCGATCGTGTCATATAGCGAATCCTTAAGCGAGCCAGAAATGATGAAATTGAGACTGTCTTCCAACTCACCGACTTCTTTCACTGTGTGCTTCTCCGGTAGATGAATGATTTCAAATCGAGAAAAAAGTGCCAAAAATTCCCGAATATTGAGCTGGCCGAAAAAGGATTTTAACGGTGAATGGTCGGTACCAAGCTTGCTTAGATGAACTAAAAAAATTTTGACCTCTTCTTTGGTCGGGGTTTGGATTCGCCACTGAATTCTTTTCATAGCGATTGCTGCAGGAATCTTATCCCTTTCAAGGAACAGCTTTGCAGCCTGGCCATACCGGTCCGCGGCACCTTTCATTACCCCATTCTTTTTTAACTGATCCGCCTGTACCCTGATAAGGCTAGGCTCATCAGGGTACTCTTTCAACAATTTGTGCAATATCTCAGAGGAGTGAAGCACAATATCGTTCTTTTTGATGTGGTCGACAATGCCCTCAGAGGTGTTAATCCGGGTCGTCATCGTCTTGACTTGGTTTGTTGTCATAATAAACGCTTATACTGTTCGAATGATGGCGGATGCACAATTAATCTACTATTATATCGCAGCAAATATATCGCAGCAAATTTTAAAGCACCGACATGGCTTAAGTCATTTAAATATATCAAAAAATTGTTTCCGGCCACGGGAACCCCAAAACGTGATATGAAACTTGGGGTACGTTGAATAATATCGGCTATTTTGTTTAAAGTATGAATAAAAAATTGTTTTTGGCCAAGAAAAAGAAATATTTAGACAAATTTAGATACAATCGGCATCCAGATGCCCACCAGGCATAGCTTGATACTCAAGTTATAAATGTTGAATCAAGTATTGATTTCTTTAACATTACAAGATTATTGCACTTCTTTATGCGGTTTGGGCACAACCCATGCCCGCAACCGTATCGGCCAATGGCGGAGGCGTCGCATTCTTCTCTGGGCAGATAAAATATGGCGAAGTGCGGCCTCGTCTGTCGCGCTTTCCCCGTAGATCTCACGATTGAATGCTGCGATAATCACATCGATATCGGCTTTAAACGCTGGAAAGCAACTGCTGAGTCTGTTGCCATACTCAGTGGGGGTCTCGCTCGGAATCGGCGGCTGACCGCTCCGACGGCCCCAACGACGAGTCCCGGCATATACCAGTGCCGCGCTGTCCGCCCGCCCAAACAGCGAAGACACCCTATTCCAGACTGTTTGGAAAATCATTTTCAATTTAGACAACCATTTGAAAAGAGGGTCAGGTAGTGGTGGGTAAAACTCATTCGGAGAGCTGCGGCGCAACAGCCAACGCACCAAAAAATTTATCAAGTAAGCGCAGACACCAATGGCCATCAGGCCGACGATGCCCACCAGGCCCCAGCTTAAAACCTCCAGTATTGACTCTTCCCAGCTCCCGGTCGGCGCGGGGAGGAAAATCTCTGCGCTTGTGTCGGTGGTTCCATGGCTTCCGGTCTCGATTCCAAACTTGGTTTTCCCGAATATGAATCGGAGGATGCTGACGATAATGGGCCCCAATGGGGCAGTGGTTTCTTTGATAACCCCGTGGGTGGAATCTGCCAGGTGCGTCAGATAGGGGAAGGTAAGCAGGATCAGTGCGGCACCGCTGAAGACCACGGCAGTCGCAAATCCCAGGATGATGCTGAAGCCGCGATAACCGGCAAGAAAGGCCTTTTCCGCGTCATCTCGTCCGTGGGTCAGACTGATCGCAAGCAAGCTAAACAAGAAATAAGCAACCACCAGAAATCCAATGGCCGGATCTTCCAGGGTAAAACCACCTTTTAACTGAGCTAAAAATTTTATCAGAAGAAGCAGGAAAAAGGCTCCCAAGCCCTTGTCAAATTGAAGGCATACCGACAAATAATCCCGGGAGTTTTTCTCAAATGTCCGCCCTCCCAGCCAAAACAACAACAGGCAGCCGAAAATCGGTATTAGAATCAACCAATGGTG